>CACXQO010000123.1 GCA_902769815.1 uncultured Bacteroidia bacterium
TCCTATACCGCAGTACGTCATGGAGGCCGTGGGCGCGACTATGCCGGAAGCCTACAATGGATTGAGGATGCGGGCATTATACGCCGATGCTATAATACAATGACAACCGAACTGCCGCTTGACGGAAACCGAATCCAAAGCGAGTTCAAGGTCTATATGGCGGACATTGGCTTGCTCGTTGCCATGTTGGAAGAAGGAACGCAGTCAAGCATATTGGAAGGCGATCTGCTTAGTTATAAAGGTGCCATCGCCGAGAACCTTGTGGCCGACATCTTTGGCAAGATGGGGCGCAAGTTGTATTACTACCACAAAGACGGCGGCGTGGAACTTGACTTCCTTGTGCGTTACAAAGGGCAATGTACTCCTGTGGAATGTAAAGCCGCCACGGGCAACGCCAAGTCGATGCGCACCGTTCTGAAGCACCCTGAAAAATACCACGTTACAAGTGCCATAAAATTAGGCGACTACAACATTGGCAAAAGCAATGAGCTGTTGACCCTGCCAATGTACATGGCGTTTCTTCTGACGGAGGTATAAGGTTTCAGTTTATGACTTTGAGGGGTGTTGTCTTGATAACGAAAAAATGTTTATTTTTGCAGAAAATCTGAATTACTATGCCAGAGATTAGCAGTTTTTACGGAATCGTCATCTATATGTACTATAAAGAGCATCAGCCGCCACATTTTCACGTGTGGTACAATGAATACCAGTGCGAAATCACCATTAAGGACGGTATCATCACGGGACAATTGCCTCGTCGTGCCGCTCGTTTGGTGTTCGAATGGCTTGATTTGCATTATGATGAGTTGATGGAGAATTGGAATCGGTCGGAGCGGAAAGAGGCATTACTGAAAATAGAACCTTTGAAATAATCAAGCTATGGAAGAAAAACCGTTGTTCATAAAGATTACCAAAGCCGAATATGTAAAGGATTACACACTTCGTCTGACTTTCAATGACGGGGCCGTGAAACTTTGTGATTTTCTTCCGCTTGCCCAAGAAGGTGTTTTTCAAAAACTGAAAGATTTGGCATATTTCAAAAACTTCACCCTTGATCCTTGGTCAGTCGATTGGAACAATGAAATCGGTTTTGCCCCTGAGTATTTGTATGAGATTGGAACAGCAGCATAATTCTTCAATGGCTTCAAATATCAATACAGAAAAAATCATATTAGGCATCGACCCGGGCACGATGGTGATGGGCTACGGCGTCATCCGCGAGCAGGGCAAGCAGATGGAACTCCTCTCGATGGGGGTCATTAATTTGAAGAAGTTGGAGAACCAAGCGCTCAAGCTGAAGAAGATTTTCGAGCGCGTTTTGGAAATCGTTAACGAATACCATCCTGACGAGTTGGCCATCGAGGCGCCGTTTTTCGGGAAGAATGTGCAGTCGATGCTGAAGTTGGGGCGTGCCCAAGGCGTGGCAATGGCCGCTGCGCTTTATCGCGACATTCCCATTTTCGAGTACTCGCCCAAGACCATCAAGCAGACCATCACGGGCAACGGCAACGCTTCGAAGGAGCAAGTGGCCAAGATGGTGCATTTCATCCTCAAGACCGAAGAGAATCCTGAGTTTTTCGACGCCACCGATGCCGTGGCCGCGGCCGTTTGCCATTCCATCTCGAAAGGCAAGGACGTGAACTATACCAAGCACACCACCGAAAAGGCCAAGGCACACCGAAAGGCCGACTGGAGCCAGTTCATCGCCGAAAATCCTGACAGAGTGAAGACTTGAGCGGGGTTGGAACGAAATTTGATGCGCGTCAAAAGATTGAATACATAAAACAATAAAACTCAAAAACATGATTGTCACTATTATTTGTATCACCATTTTGGCATACGCCATTGGAGGCAAGGACATCAACAAACACTTGGAAAAACTGAAGGATGTCAATTGGAAATCAAAGTCGGAGGACATTTTCAGAAAAATCGGGCATTATGCTAAAAAGGCAGGCCGCATGGCCACGAAGCCCCTGTTGCAACTCTATTATGTGCTGACTATGGGCGAAACGACCACTTTGGAGAAAGCCCTCATCGTGGGTGCCATCCTTTACACCGTCATGCCGTTCAGCCTGATTTCCGCCAAGGCGCACAAGATTCTCGGCATGTTGGACGAAGGCCTTGCCGTGCTTTATGTCATCAAAAAGGTGCAAAACAAGATTACGCCCGAAATCAGTGCCAAAGTGGAAGAAACCTTGAACGCATGGTTTGGCGTACAAGCATCCACACAAACCGCTCAGTAATAAAAACCTTACAACTCTGAACTGAGATGGTGTTTCCCGCTGCCGAAGATCTTGGTTTCATGGCCTTTGGCGGTGGGAATTTGTATTTCCGCCGTAGTGTTGGCTGGAATGGTGAAATCCCATTCAAAACGATTGCCTTCTCGTCTCCAGTTGCTTTCGATGCGGCCTGAAACGGAGTTGTAGGCACAATTCACAAAGTCCAGCCCTTCAATGGGATAAGGCTTCAAAAGTATTTTGCTGTAGCCGGGTTCCAAGGCGCGGATGCCGCCGAGGTATTCATATTCCCAAAGGATGAGGTCGCCGAGGAGCATGACGTGGTTGCCTGAGTTCATGGCGGGGTCGGCGGTGTTGCCGTTCCAGAGTTCCCAAATGGTGGTCGCACCGTTGCGCACCATGTAGCCCCAACTCGGATAGGTCTCGTTGGAGGCAATTTTGAGAGCCAAGTCGCCGTGGCCATATTCCGTTAAGGCACGCATCAGTTGCTGGATGCCTATGACACCCGTCGAGACATGGCCGTCACATTCGTTTTCGATTTTGTCCACAATGTTTTCCATTGCCTTGTTTTCCAGGCCCTTAGGCACCATGCCAAACCACAATGGTAGGATGTTGGCCGTTACAGTGTTGTTGGCGTAAATGCCCGTCACGCGGTTGAAATACTTGTCGTTGAAGGCCACGGTGGAGGTGGTGATTTCTTGTTGGAAGAGAGCGACATCTTCAGTAAAGCCTAACACTTCAGCAAATTTGGCCATTTTTCCGCAAAGGTAGCAATAGAAAGGCGTGGAAATTACTGTAGCCGAAGTGATTCGGTTGGGGTCGTTGGAGTGAATCATCTCCAATGATTCAGGCGGCATACACCAGTCGCCGTAGGTGTCGCGAGGCATGAGGCCACCTCTCATGTAGTCGTTTTTCATGTGGAGCATCCACTTTTTCAAGGCGTTGTAATGTTGTCGAATGGGTTCAAGGTCGCCGAAACGGGTGTAAAGCATGTCGGCCACGGTGACAACACATCCGGGCCAAGTCATATTGTCAGTATAGCCGCGCCAATAGGGAGGAATGACGTTGGGCAGAGAGCCATTATCCCATTGGCTGTCTTCGGCATCGGTGAGCCATTTGGCATAGAGTTGGTGGTTGTTGAAGATATACGACTCGCCATAGTTGCCCGTGGTGCGGTCACCAGTCCAGCCCATTCGCTCGTCGCGTTGCGGGCAGTCGGTGGGCATGGAACGGTAGTTGCCGCGAATGCCCCAATAGGCGTTATGATACACCGCGTTAATAATTTCATTCGAGGTTTCAAACGAGCCTGTGATGGGCATTTCGTCGTAAATCACCCAGCCCTCAAAATCATCCAAATTGGGCATCTCGCGCAAGCCGGAAATCTCAACATAGCGGAAGCCGTGGTAGACGAACATGGGGTGCCATTGTAGCTGAGAGTTGAGAGTTGAGAGTTGAGAGTTGTTGGCGACGATGTAGCGGTCGGTACATTCCGCGCCGCGTAGGTTGGCGGTGTAGAGCAGGCTGTCAGGTGTGAGGAGTTCAGCAAAACGTAGGGTGATGATGTCGCCTTGTTGCTGTCCCCGCACCTTTATATTAATGAATCCGACCATGTTTTGGCCCATGTCCAAATACCATTTGTCGCCTTTTTGGAACAGGCTAATAGGTTTCAGTTTTTCCATTACGGTGATGTTCGGATTGGGTTGGGCACTGAGTTGGCCTTCGGGAGCTTCGACTAATTCGGCTTGGAGCCAAACGGAATCATCGTAACCTGCTTTATTCCAGTTGCCAAGTTCAAAATTCTCGTCGTAAGTTTCGCCGTCATATTCATTGGCGGTGCGAATGGGGCCTTGGTTGGTGATTTTCCATGTTTCATCGCTGACAATCAGTTCTTTGCGACCATCCTTGTAGGTCACTTCCAACTGAAGGATGAGGCGTGGCGTACCGAAATGCGGCACATGCTCAGGCCCGTCCCAGCCGTTGGGACTACTGAGGTCGTGGCGGATGGCCGAGTAGCGACCGCCGACGAGAATGATTCCGATGGCATTTTCACCTTCATTGAGCATCTCCGTGACATCAAAAGTGTTGAAATACACGCGCTTAGGAAACCAAGAAAGGGTGGGTTTCAGCAGTTCATCGGGTGCGATTTCGGTGCCATTCAGATAGGCACTATATTGCCCCATACCGCTGACGTATAGCCTTGCCTCGGCAACTTCGCCTTGCAGTGCAAACTCCTTGCGAAGATAACGCGCTGCAATTCGTGTATGCCCCACCAAAACATCATCCTCAAAATCATGACCAATCCATTTGGCTTGCCAGTCCTCTTGGTTCAACAAACTGATTTCAAACGACTTGACTTCGCTTGCAAGTTTGGCTTTCTTTCCACCTTTGGCCGTTACCGTTGTGATGACTTTCCAAAAAGCCTTGTCGCGGCTTTTCAGTTCCTTGCCTGCGTATGGGATGTAAAGCATTTGGCTTGAAGGAACCACGCCTGAATCCCAGAGGTCGCCGATGCCTTTTTGGGCGTTTTCGGCAGTAGTGGCCACAATGATTCGGTAGTTTTGTTGAACTACTTCGTTTTCGGTGGTCTCATAGTTCCAGCTGAAGCGAGGCTGGTTTGTGGCCAAAGCCTGTTCATGGAATTGTTGCTCAACGTTAGGTTTGGTGATGGTGATGTTCAAATTGTCATTGCAGGCAGCGAAAAACAAGGATGTTGCTGCAAATGCGAGGAAGAATGAAAGTCGATGTTTCATAGTATTCTGTTTATCAAATACTTGTTTGGGCAGAGATTCCACTACCCAATAAGGCTTTCTCAGATCTACCATCGGAGCATTACTCCGGAATCACGAAAACCTCTGCTGGTACCTCCACGTTTTCCTGGAACTCAGTCACCTCATAAAAGGTCTCCTGACGACCGTTTTTCATAATGCTTTTCAACACGATGCCTTGATACACCCAAACGGTGTTGTAGATGACTTTTTTCCTCCTGCCCATCAAGGTCTCATAAGTGAATTTGCGACAGGTTCTGCCCAAAATCACTTCATCTTCACCAGTGTCAACAAGTTTGTACTTGTCAATGATTTCTTGGGAAGGATTGATGAAAGTCAAATCGGGGAGGGGGTTGTCGAAACTCTTGGGTTTGCCAGCCTCGTTATACATCCATGCTTTTTCCTTCTTGGTAACAGTAATGTTTTCATAGGATCCCAAGGAGCCCATGTCGATGGTTTGTACAATGGCTTCGCTGTCGCCGTAGTCATCGAAATAGCGTACATCAGGAGTGATGTGCTCATTCAATTTGGAATACTCATGGATGATGCCAGACTTGATTCCATAACGTTTCGTGTTTTCTTGTGCATTGACATTCAGTGCGATGATGAGCATGAATGCAAATAATACGTTTTTCATATTTTTATTGTTGTTGAATTAAAATACAATCACGGCTCCGCCGCCCTTGGCGAGATGCACTTTTACCTTGTTGCCCCAAACTTGGGCTTGTTCCGACACATAGTCGCGGGCGGCGCGGTTGGCGTTTACCCCGTCGCGGAAGATGCGTCCCGATTTGGCGCTGAAGTTGGGCAAAACAGAGAGGTCTATTTCAATGTCGCGCTCTTCCCAATTCGTTATCGCGCCCACATACCAACGGAAATCCTTGCGGCGGGCAATGACGAGATATTCACCCACTTTGCCGTCAAGGACAATAGTCTCATCCCAAGTGGTCGGCACATTGGCAATGAATTGGGTGCATTCATCCTCTTTAAGATAGTTGCTCGGGCTGTCGCAAAGCATGTTGAACGGCGACTCAAAAATCACGTATTCAGCCAATTGTCGGCAGCGTGTGCCTTGGCTCATCGGTTCGGTGTAGATGGCGGCAAAATTGTTCTTTTGAGCGTTCTTCATTGCGCCTTGGGTGTAGTCCATCGGGCCGGCCACCATGCGGATGAAAG
This sequence comes from uncultured Bacteroidia bacterium, assembly GCA_902769815.1. Lineage (GTDB taxonomy): Bacteria > Bacteroidota > Bacteroidia > Bacteroidales > F082 > Limimorpha. The sequence continues at coordinate 6,179 of CACXQO010000123.1, forward strand.
GTATGGTGACTTCGTTGGTGACAAGGTCGCTTTGGTTATCCCACTTGGCTTGTTCGAGGCCGTAAACGCCTTCGTGGTTCAGCACATTGGGATAGGTGCGGTGCAGTCCCGTGGGCTTGTAGGCGCCGTGGAAGTCCACAAACAGATGATGCTTGGCGGCGGTTTTGGCCATGCGGTAGTAGAAATCCACAATCATTTGGTCGTCGCCGTCCATGAAATCGACCTTGAAGCCTTTCACGCCCAAGTCGGAATAGTGTTGGCAAACGTGTTCCATATCCTTGTCGATGGCGGCATAACCCACCCAAAGCACGATGCCCACGTTGCGCTCGGCGCCATAGTCCACCAACTCCTTGATGTCGATTTCGGGCACCACTTGGAAGAGGTCGGCTTGTTTGTTGACCGCCCAGCCTTCGTCCAAGATGACGTATTCGATGCCGTATTGCGCGGCGAAGTCGATATAATATTTATAGGTGTCGTTGTTGATACCCGCCTCAAAGTCCACACCATAGATGTTCCAAGCGTTCCACCAGTCCCAAGCCACCTTGCCGGGCTGAATCCACGAAACATCTTCCACACGGCTCGGCGCGGCCAAAAGATAAACCAAGTCGCTGTCGGCCAGTTCCTTGTCGCTTTCGGAAATAACGATGCAACGCCATGGGAACGAGCGTTTTCCTTCTACTTTGGCGATATAGTTTTCGCGTTCTTTTACAATCCATTGCAGGTTGTTGTGGCCGCCTTGTTCGCGGGTCTTGGGATAGCCGGCATGAACCGCAAACAGGCCGTTGCCAACATTTTGTTTGCGAAGATATAGACCCGGATCGATGAGTAAAGGTAGGAAGGCCAATCGGTCATATTCCATCTTGCCCAATGGCGTGACGGTATAGGTGTTTTCAAAAGAATTGTAAAACTGCTGTTCGATGAAGTTGCCATCGCCTTTGCGGGCGTTGACATAAGGCACCCATGCCGTGTAATCCTCATCAAATTTAAATTCGACGAATTCGCGAATCACCTTGAAAGGCTTTTTGAAATCGGTCTCGAAATGGTAGGCGACACCTTCATTATAGGCGCGGAAAATCACCTTATAATTCCCTTTAAAACTGAGTGTCAGTTCGTTATATTGGTCTTGAATTTCAACTCTCTTGTAAAAAGGAGCTTTGACAGTTTTATTTACGGATTGAGTCTTGGCCGAAATGATGGATGGTTTTGAGGAAACACCAAGTGTTTTGCCGTTATCAATTTGCATGAATATTGCCGACTTGTCCAAGACGACGGTTTCCTCGTGTTTTACGGAATAGTTTAACCAGTACTCAGATTGTTCGGAACCCATCTCAATTACCTCATCTTCTGAGACAGTCACGGTGATTTTTCCGTCGGGCGATTGCAAAGTGTATTGCTTTTGGGCAAAGGCGCTCACTGTAAGCATTAGGAGCGCAGAGAGAAGGAGTTTTTTCATGCTGGTAAGGTTTTATGAAGGCAAAAATAAAGATTTTTGTAGAACTTCAGCAAAAATACTGAAAAATAGATGAGAACAACTCCAACCTGCCGAGGAGCATTAGGAGCATGAGAATCCATTTGATGGCAAGGGGAAAAACGACATAGGACCCCCCTGGCCCCACTTGCCCGATGCCCGTGCCGACATTGCTCAAAGAGGCCACCGAAGCACCCATCGAGGTCTCGAAGTCGATGCCCGTGGCGAGCATTAAGACCGCCCCGATGAGGAAGAAGAGGAAATAGACGAAAACGAAAGTGATGTGCTTGTAAATACCATTATTGGAGATGGCCTTGCCGTTGACTTTCACAGGCAACACGGCGTTGGGATGGATGATGCGCTTCAGCTCAAGCACCGAGTTTTTGATGAAAATCAGGTGCCTGAAAATCTTGATGCCACCCGAAGTGGAGCCTGAACAACCACCAATGAACATCAACAGGAAAAGGATAACCCACAAAAAGACAGGCCAAACCTTGTAGTCGCTGACGAAAAAGCCCGTTGTGGTGAAGGCCGAAATGACGCTGAAGAACGACTCGCGAAAGGCCGTGCCTAAACTTCTGTTGCCGCCGAACAGCAACACTATTCCGATACCGATACCCAAAATCAGAGTGTATAGAAGGAAAGTCCTGAATTCTTGGTTTCTCAAAATGGTGAACGATTTCCAACTCAACGAGAGCAGGAGCAGGGAGAAATTGCAGCCCGAAAGCAGCATGAAAACACCTACCACGACTTGCGAATAATTGGAAAACGCCCCGATGCTCTCCGTCCGTGTGGAGAAGCCGCCTGAGCTTATGGTGCTCATCGAATGGCAGAGGGCTTCGTAGAAGTCCATGTCGCCGTAATAAAGCAAAAGGGTTTCCAACAATGTGAAAAACAGATAGATGAACCAAATGCGCTTCACGGTGTGCATGATGCGCGGGTGCAGTTTGTCGTAGGTAAGCCCGTTGATTTCGGCGACGAAGAGTTGCATCCCGCTCATGCCGAGATAGGGCAGAATGGCCAAAGAGAACACGATGATGGCCAAGCCGCCAATCCACTGCGTCATGCTGCGCCAAAAAAGAATGTCTTTCGGGACGGTTTCGAGGCGGGTGAGAACGGTGGCTCCTGTGGTGGTGAACCCTGACAGGGCCTCGAAGAAGCCGTCGGTGAAATTGGGCACGCTTTTGCTGAGCAGGAAAGGCATAGCCCCGAATAGCGACAGCACAAGCCAAGAGATGCAAACGATGAAAACGCCGTCGTGCGATTTGATGGTATCGCCTCGGTGTTGTCGGGTGGCGATGATGAGGATGAGACCGGTGAGCAGGGTGATGAGTGCAGAAAACGGCATACTGAAAGCGTACAGCCCGCGATAAATATAGGTCACGGGAAGGGTTGCCAGCATGAAAAGGCCTTCGATGAGCAGCAGAAAGCCTTCAATCCTGAACACCAACGGGAGGTTTATTTTGGTCTTAAACTCCATCATTTTTTCTCACAAAACAATCAAAACCTAATGGAATAAGCGTTCAACAGCAGGGATGCCGTTAGGCAAGGCCAACACCACCACTTGGTCGTCGGTCTCGATTTGGAAATCGTCGGTGGCAATGTAACTTTCGCCGTCGCGGGTGATGCCGCAGATGATGGCGTCGGTGGGCATGGGCAGTTGTCCGATGGGCTTGCGCGTGACCGCCGAGCCAGCCCTCACCTCAAACTCAACGATGTCGGCATCAATGCCGCTCAAGCTTTTCAGCGTGGAAACTTTCGCGCCGAGGGTGTATTTTACCATGTAGCTGGCCGCGATGAGTTTCTTGTTGATGATGGAGTCGATGCCGATGTTCTGCGAGATGTCGATGTAGTCGATGTTTTCGACGAGGGCGATGGTTTTTTTCACGCCAAACGACTTGGCCTGCAAGCAGGTCAGGATGTTGGTTTCGGTGTTGTCGCTCACGGCGATGAAGGCATCCATGTCTTTGATACCCTCGTCCTCAAGCAGGTCGAGATTGCGGGCGTCGGCGTTGACCACCAAAGCCTCCGAGAGGTAGTTGGTGAGGTCCATGCAGCGTTCCTTGTCGATTTCCAAAATCTTGATGTTCAGGTCTTTCTCAAGGCGTTTGGCAGTAATGCGGCCCACGCGGCCACCGCCCACAATCATCACATTGTGGACATTGATTTGCTTCTTTCCGCTCAGTTTGATGATGTCCTTGATGGCGTGCGGCTTGGTGACCACATACACCATGTCGGCCACTTGAAACACCTCGTCGCCTTGAGGCACAAAGGTGTTCTGGCGGCGGTGGATGGCGGCCACGCGGAACTCGATATGCTCGTATTGGTCGATGACCTCGTCAACGGTCTTGCCGAGGATTTCGGCTTCCGGCTCCAACTTCACCATGAAAAGTTGCAGGTTGCCGCCCGCAAAATCATAAGTTTCGGAAGAGGCATTCTTCTTCAGCAATGAGATAATCTCTTGTGCAGCAATATCTTCTGGCGAGAGTAGTCCGTCGATGCCTAAGTCTTGGTACATGCGCCACACTTCGGGACTGAGGTTTTCCATCGTATTGACGCGGGCAATGACTTTCTTCGCCCCGAGTTTCTTTGCGATGATGCCCGTCAGCAGGTTGATGTGTTCGTCATGCAACACGGCAATCATCAGGTCGGCTTTTTTTACGTTGGCGCGTTGCAGCACGGCGGTCGAGGTGGAGTCGCCCGTGATGGTCATCAAGTCGCTGTGCGATTCCATCATTTTCAGCAGTTCCTCGTGCGGGTCATTTTCAGCAGTTCCTCGTGCGGGTCAACGATGGTGATGTTGTGGTTGCTGCGCACCAAGGCCTCCGCAAGGTGCATCCCAACTTCTCCGTCTCCGGCTATTATAATGTTCATATTTTATGCAGTTTGAATATCAGGATGTAGTTCTATTGTAATTCAGCCAGATAATCCACTATTTGTGGTCTTAAAAGATGCAAATCTTCCTCGATTACTTTCCAAACAATGTCTTTTTCCACTTGATGGTAGCCATGAATGAGGAAGTTTCTCATTCCCGTAATTTGCCTCCATGGGGTAAGTGGATGGCTTTCGCGAAACTCAAGAGTGAGCATATTAGCGGCTTCCCCAATAATCATAATATTGTAAACCACAGCATGATAGCGCATGTGATCGGCAACAAATGATGCCATATCGTCATCTCCAACATATTGGAAAATATTGTCGATGGCTTCCAAAATGTCGGCAAGCCTTTTCGGATCTTTACGCGGTTCTCTCATAAATCAATATTTTGTCACGGTCGGCACTTTCGCGGGCGAAAGGCAAAAGGCCACCGTCAGTAATCAAATCAACCTCACATCCTAACAGGTCTTTCAGGTCTTCATACATGCCTCCCAAAGTGAACAGGCTGAAATGCTGCGATTTGTCGGGAACAAAAAGGATGTCGATGTCGCTATCAGGAGTTTGTTCACCTCTGGCATACGAGCCGAACAGCCATGCTTTCAAAACAGGCTGGGTAGCGAAATAATTGGCAATGGCTTGTTGAAGTTGCTTGGTGTCCATTTTTTGATTTGTTTTTCAGAAGGCAAAAATACATTTTTTTCACTTATTCGGATTGTTTTTCTGGTATTTCACCACACATCCGACCAAGTGACCGAAATCACATGGTTGGTCGACTTCTCGCTGTCCTTGAAGACGTTGGCCATGCCGAAAGTGTAGCGCACTTCGATGAACCAATAACTTAATGCCGCCGTGAGGCCATAGTCGATGCGGTTGAAAGTGCCTGGTTTCCAAGGGGTGATGAATTGCTGTTTTTTGTTGATTTTCACTTCCTTTACCTCGTTGCCTCCAACGCAGAAACCGATTTGTGGCCCGATGCGCAGTCGTGGAATCATCGATTCGTCCTCGTCGTCCTCGGTCCACTTGCGGAGATAGATGTTGAGCAGCAGCGGCACATTGATATAATGCGACTTTTCCAAGTAGCGGATAGTGTTGTTGTTTTCGCTAACCCACTTTTTCGAGCTTGTGCCTTGCCGCGAATAGATGACATCGATTTCGGCCCCGAAGATGGAATGTTCGGGGATGAGGGCAATGCGCACGCCGCCCGTGAAATCGGTGCGGAAGTTGGTGCTATCGTTCCCGCTGATTTTCATGGTGGAAAACGCAGGGCCAATCATCAGGCCGCCACCGATGCGTTGGGCAAACACATGATACGCTCCGAAAAGCATGATTATGAGCAAGATAAGATGTGTTTTGTTTTTCATATCCAGTTGTTTTTTCGTTCAATTGTTATTTGATTCTTTCCCGAAGTTGGACAAAAGGCTTTTCGACAAGAATGTGCAACAGGTAGGAAACCGCCAGCACCACAATCCAATAGACACCGTATGCCAAAACGCCATGATGGTGCATGAATTGGGGACAAACCGTGTCCATCGTCAAGATAACCAATGAGTTGGTGAGGAACATGGCATACGACAAGATACTGATGCGCGAGATGAATCCGCCCACGGCAGTCTTGTATGATTTCCATCGCGTCAGAAGCGGAACCCACAGCCCGACCGACAAAGCGGAAATCGTGAGATACACGGCATTGTGATAGAACGAACCGAGGTTGCGCGGGATGATGCGCGTGGCGGCAAACAGGGCTATGCCGAGGATGAAACAAAGGATGCCGTAGCGTTTCCATTGCTTTGGAAAATAGTGCATTAGCCATGCGGCAAGCACACCTATATAAATGTTCTCAATGCGCGAAGCCACCGTTTTTCGCATCCACACGTCATAACTGAAGCGGTTGGTCACATGGTCGGCCACGGAAAGGCGGAAAGTGATGGAAAAAACGACGAAAAAAAGGCAGAGCCAAGGGATGTACTTCTTGGGTTGCGCGAAGCGGCTCAAAAGAACCAAAAACAACGGGAAAAAGATATAGAACCACCATTGCACAGGCAGCGACCACGACTCCCAATAGAAGTCCCAAAACGGAGTGAAAAGGTTTTGGGTGAAGGTGGCGAAACGCCAAATGGAGAAGGCTTTCGTGTTGCCCACAATGACTTGGTAATGCACCAAAAGATAGTTGACGAGCAAGATAAAGAGGTAGTTGGGCAAGATGCGCAGTGCAGTTCGGGCATAGAAAGTCAGGATTTTTTGGCGACCAAGGCGGTTGTTGTGACTTTCAAGGTAGGAAATGAACGATTTTCCGATAAGAAAACCACTCATAATGAAGAAGATGTCGACGCCATGAGGCACGGGAAGGTCGGTGAAGCGGTCGAGGGCGGTGTCGTAGAGCAGACGCTCGCCATGCCCTTGCACCACGCAAAAAATGGCGAAAGCCCTCAGCAAGTCCAAACCGAAGACGCGCTTGCGGTCCACCTCGATGCTCAGGAAGTTTTTCATCCCGCCGCAAAGCCTTTCACCGTGTCCTCCGTCATCCGCTGTACCGTCCATTCGTCCATTGGCACGGCTCCAATGCTGCGATAGAAGGCCAACGAAGGCGCGTTCCAATCGAGGCAAATCCATTCCATGCGGCCACAGTTGCGTTCAACGGCAATGTTGGCCAAGTATTTCAAAATGGCCTTGCCGTAGCCCAAGCCGCGCTTTTCGGGGATGATGAACAAGTCTTCGAGATACAGCCCTTTTCGTCCCACAAAGGTCGAGAAATTGTGGAAAAACAAGGCAAAACCGATAACCACGCCATCCTCTTCGGCAAAAACGACTTCGGCGGCCTTTTCCACAAAAATGGAGTTGTAAATCGTGGCTTCGTCAGCAACGACTTCATCGGAGCATTTTTCGTAAGCAGCCAGCTTCTTGATGAATTCGAGAATCAGGCCGGCTTCGGTTTCTTTTGCGGGGCGGATGTTAAAACTGGGCATAATGTTGTTTTTGAAGTCGGCCCTTCGACAGGCTCAGGGACCTTGGGATTATGTGGTCGTTGAGCTTGTCGAAACGCCGTTGTTAATTAAGGGTTTTGAGCCATTTCCATTGGAAAATCAACATATAGAACACGCCAATGGTGATGGCCGAGTCAGCGAAATTGAAGATGGGGCGGAAGAAAATGAAATGCCCATCGGGGCCGAAAAAGAAATCGGGCAGCCACGAGGCGTTTTCCTTCGCCACATCAATGAGGGGGAAATAAAGCATGTCGACCACGCGCCCATGCAGCCAATTGGCATAGCCGCCGCCATCGGGGAAGAGGGTCGCGACTTGTGTATAGGTGCTTTCGCTGAAAATGCGCCCGTAAAAAATGCAATCGATGATGTTGCCAATGGCTCCTGCAGTGATGAGCGCAATGCCGAACAACACGCCGAACTTGGTGTTTTTCCTCGACAAGCGAACCAAAATCCAAAACAGGGCGACAATGGCCACAATCCTGAAAATGCTCAAGGCCAATTTCAGGAAACCGCCGCCGCCAAACCAGCCGAAAGCCATGCCGTTGTTCTCGATGAACAGCAAATTGAACCAACTCCCGATGACAGGGATTTCCTGCCCGAGGGTCATACTCGTCTTGACCCAAATCTTGAGGATTTGGTCGAAGAGCAAAACGAGAAAAATCACCACAAACGACCAGATGAGGCCGTGGTTGCCTTGCTTTTTCACTTCCTTTTCAGTTTAGCGTCCAAGCAGCGTGTGGTGATGGGCACGCAACGCAGTCTTTCCTTTGGGATGAGTTTGCCGGTTTCGCAGCACACGCCGTAGGTCTTGTTTTCGATGCGCATCAGGGCAAGTTCAAGGTTGTGGATGTACTTCTCCTGACGGGCCACGAGGCGGGCGTTTTCTTCTTTTTCGGCCACGGCGTAACCTTCTTCCAAAATCTTGAAGGTCGGAGCCGTGTCGTCGGTGCTGTGCTCGCCGCCTGAGAGGTTGGCTTTCAGGTTTTCCAAACTGGCGTTGGCTTGTTCGAGTTTTTCGAGTATCAAGGTCTTGAATTCCTCAAGATCCTCGTCGGAATATCTCACTTGAGGGGCTTGTTTGTTTTCCATAGTTGTATAGTTATTTAGTTGTAAAGTTGGCTTATGGCCTTTGGCTATCAGCCTTATTTTTTCTGTATTTTCAGTTTTACATTAATTCCTTCAACAAGTTCCTCGGCCTCAACGCCTTCCAAGGTGTCCACTTTCGTGATGGTGGCCAAGGTTTCGTTGCAGATGTAGTCGTTGAATTGCTCAACGGCGGCATCGGTTTTTTCGTTCTTTCCGATGATGAGTTCGATGCGGTCGGTGACCTCGAAGCCACCGGTCTTGCGGAGGTTTTGCACGCGGTTCACGATTTCGCGGGCCAAACCTTCTTGCATCAGCTCGTCGGTGATGGTCATGTCTAAAGCCACGGTGAGGTCGTCTTGCGAAGTGACAGCCCAGCCGGGGATGTCTTGCGTCGAAATCAGGGCATCTTCGAGGGTCAGTTCAACGTCAACGCCGTCAATGTTCAAGTGGGTGCCGTTGTTCTTCTCAAAAGCGTGGATTTCATCTTGGCCCATGTTGGTAAAGTAAGCCTGAATCTGCTTCATCTGCTTGCCGTACTTCTTGCCCAAAGTCTTGAAATTAGGCTTCACGTTCTTCACCAAAATGTTATTGTCAGGCGACAAGAACTCGATATCCTTGATGTTGACTTCACTCATGATGAGGTGCGACACCTTCTCGATTTGTGTCTTCATCTCCTCGTTAGCGACAGGAATCATGATCTTCGACAAAGGCTGGCGCACACGGATGTTGGCTTTCTTGCGCAGCGAAAGCACCAACGAAGAGATGAGTTGAGCAGCTTCCATGCGTTCCTCCAAAGCCTTGTCGATGAACGACTTGTCGGCGACGGGGAAGTCGGTCAGGTGGACGGATTCGGCCTTGTTGCGGCTCGTGACATTGTTCAGGTCGCGATAGATTTGCTCGCTAAAGAACGGCGCAATGGGCGAACTCAGGCGGGCCACGGTTTCAAGGCAAGTGTAAAGGGTCTGGTAGGCTGACAGTTTGTCTTGGTTGTCCTCGCTCTTCCAGAAACGACGGCGCGAGAGGCGCACAAACCAGTTGCTCAAGTGGGCATCCACAAACTCGGCGATGGCGCGACCTGCACGGGTAGGTTCATAACTTCCGTATGCCTCGTCAACATTGAGGATCAACGAATTAAGTTCAGAAAGAATCCAGCGGTCGATTTCGGGACGTTCCTTGATGTCGATGTCCTTTTCCTTATAGTCGAACTTGTCGATGTTGGCGTACAAAGCGAAGAAAGCGTAAGTGTTGTAAAGCGTTCCGAAGAATTTGCGGCGCACTTCATCAACTCCGGCCTCGTCAAATTTCAGGTTGTCCCAAGGCTGCGAATTGGTGAGCATGTACCAGCGCACGGCATCGGCACCAAATTTCTCAATGGCGCCAAACGGGTCGACGGCATTGCCCAAACGTTTCGACATCTTGTTACCGTTCTTGTCGAGCACCAAACCGTTGGAAATCACATTCTTGTAAGCAACGCTATCGAAGCACATTGTGGCGATGGCGTGAAGCGTGAAGAACCAGCCACGGGTTTGGTCAACGCCCTCGGCGATGAAATCCGCTGGGAAAGGAAGAGTTGAGAGTTGAGAGTTGAGAGTTGAGAGTTTGCCGTCCGCAGTTTTCCCACCCATATAATGATATTGGGCGTATGGCATGGCACCAGAATCAAACCAAACATCGATGAGGTCAGGCTCGCGGAACATCTTCTTGCCGCTTGCATATAAGGTCTATGTAAGTCAAATTTGGTGTAATCGTTTGAAGCGTATGGATTTTCGCTCATGAATCCCGCATTGACGGACTTCTCGATTTCGTTGCGAAGTTCCTCGACACTACCGATGCAAATTTCTTCCTTGCCGTCCTCGGTGCGCCAAATCGGGAGCGGGGTGCCCCAATAGCGCGAGCGCGAAAGGTTCCAATCGACCAAGTTTTCAAGCCAGTTGCCGAAACGGCCGCTTCCAGTGGCTTCGGGCTTCCAGTTGATGGTCTTGTTGAGTTCTATCATCCTGTCTTTCAAGGCTGTGGTCTTGATGAACCAACTATCGAGAGGATAATACAGCACGGGTTTGTCGGTGCGCCAGCAGTGCGGGTAGTTGTGGGTGTGCTTCTCGCTCTTGAAGAGTTTGCCTTCTTCCTTCAGCATGACCACGATGTCCACATCCAAACTCTTGTCTTTTTCGGTCTTGGTGGGGTCGTAGGCGTTTTGGTGGGGTCGTAGGCGTTTTTCACGAATTGACCTGCGTAGGGTCGATAGGCTTCCACATTCATGCAGTTCTTGACAAACTCTGGGTCAAGGTCTTCGATGCGGAAGAATTTGCCGGTGCGGTCTACCATCGGCTGGGCTTTGCCGTCCTTGTCGATCATTTGCAAGGGCGGGATGCCAGCGGCCAAGGCCACGCGCTTGTCGTCGGCACCAAAGGTCGGGGCGATGTGGACGATGCCCGTACCGTCCTCAGTGGTCACATAGTCGCCGGGGATGATGCGGAACGCGCCCTCGCCTGGATTGACCCACGGGATAAGTTGCTCATACTCAATGCCAACAAGGTCAGTACCTTTCACGGTGCCTAAAACCTCGTAAGGCAGTTTCTTGTCGCCGACTTTCCAATCCTCGAAAGCTGGTTTCTCTTCTTCGGCGGGGAAGAAAGAAGACATCAGCGGCTTGCCGAGAATGAGGTAAGTCTGCTCTCCCGACACAGGATTGACTGAACGGACGAGGTTATATTCAATGTTCGGGCCGACGCAAAGAGCCGTATTTGAAGGCAATGTCCAAGGAGTGGTGGTCCAAGCGATTGCGTTAGTTGAGAGTTGAGGGTTGAGAGTTGAAAGTTGGTTGCCAAAGATAACTTTCAACTTTTCACTATCAACTTTCAACTTGAACAACGCCACGCAAGTCAAATCCTTCACATCGCGGTAGCAGCCAGGCATATTCAATTCGTGCGAACTGAGTCCTGTGCCAGCAGCGGGCGAGTAGGGTTGGATGGTGTAGCCTTTATATAGCAAACCCTTTTTATACAAGTCTTTCAGCAAAAACCACAAGGTTTCGATGTAGTCGTTGGTGAAGGTAATGTAAGGATCATCGAGGTTGACCCAATAGCCCATCTTGAGGGTAAGGTCGTCCCACATATCCTTGTATTTCATCACTTCCTCGCGGCAGGCGCGGTTGTAGTCGTCCACCGAAATCTTCTTGCCGATGTCCTCCTTGGTGATGCCGAGTTTCTTCTCCACGCCTAATTCCACAGGCAGGCCGTGGGTGTCCCAACCGGCCTTACGCACCACATGCTTGCCTTTCAAAGTTTGGTAGCGGCACACCACGTCCTTAATCGAGCGGGCCATCACATGGTGGATGCCCGGGGTGCCGTTGGCGCTCGGCGGACCCTCGTAAAATACAAAAGCGTTGTCCTTGTCGCGGTTGTCAAGGCTCTTTTGGAAGGTGTTGTCTTCTTCCCAAAACTTGCGAATCTCGTTGGCTGTCTCCGTGAGATTCAACTGTTTATATTCCTTGTAGTTGTTTTTCATAATACTATGAATCCTAAATTGAAGCGCAAAAATACAGAAATTTGGTGAATGGGTGGCAAAGTCATAAAAAAAACCAATAATCGCCCCTTCAGGGTTTGGCGAAACGCAACCCCAAAGGAGCGATTTACTACTGTCGGATGCCGAAACTTCGTATCGCGATAGCGAGGTATCGCGGTAGCGACAACGGGGCATGCCCCGTTGTTAGAATTCCACCACGATTTTCTGTGTCCGAACCATGTCGCCGCCCACCAAACGCAACACATAAACACCTGGGACAAAGTTGGAAGTTGAGAGTTGAGAGTTGAAAGTTGAGAGTTCTTTTCTCTCTAATTCTTTGCCGAGAATGTCAATGATTTGGAGGATTCCCGTGCCGTTGATGATGATGTTGCCGTTGTTGATGTAGGCAAACGGCGGTTCGCAGGCGTCCCCGCCTGCATCGCCAGCGGAAAACACCAAGCGGAAACGACTCTCGTAGTCGGTGGTTTTGGCGGTGAAGGTGTAGTTAAATCCCCCTTGCCCCCTTTGCAAAGGGGGAACGCCTGCCGGGTTTTTTGACTCCCCCTGGCCCCCTCTCAGAGGGGGAACGCCTGCCGGGGTTCGACTATCAGTCGCTGGACTATTGGACCCTAACTCCGCGCCGCTTTGCGCTTCCCCCTCTGAGAGGGGGTGGCCGAAGGCCGGGGGAGTCAGCAAATCCACATTCGCGCCAGTGAGGTTGTCAATCAAATGCAGGTAGTCCAAATCCATGTTCTCAACGTTCACGTTCAGGGTGTAGGTGCCGTTCTTGGCGGCCTTGAAGTTGATGGGTTGTTCTGTGCGGCTGGATTGCTTCGCTTCGCTCGCAATGACGGCGACAGCCCAATCCTGTGCATCCTCGGTGGCGAAAATCCTTGTGCTGTTCTCGTTCAGCGTGAATTTCTCCAAAGGCTCGCCGTCGCGTTTCAGGATGAAGCGGTCGACAAGCAGGCCGTTCTCGCTGACTTCCAAGGTGATGTTGCTGCGCTCGGCATTGGTGGCGCGGCTGTTGAAGGTGATGGAGGCATTGTCGCCCGTGGCCTTCACGAAGAAGCCTTCGCCGGGTTTCAGCGGATTGTTTTCGCTGAGGGTGCCCACCGCTACCTCGTCCTTGGCCTCATTCATGCGGTAGACTTCCGTGGCCACATTGCTGCCCGTGAAGCTCGTCACGTTGTGCGCAAAGGGGTTACCCACAAGGTTGAAGCCTGCCAAGGGAATGCCTGTCGTATAACTCAAAGGCACATTCACCGTTTCCGTGGCCGCGCGCAAGGTTCCCGTCAGGCCGAGGGTGTTGTCTACGCTGTTGGCGTAGAGGTAGCCTTTCAGCGGCTCGATGTTGAAGTTCGCGTATTGGCCGTTGGGTTTGTGGTTTCGCCAATGATGTGTAGACTCTTCATAGAAATACAAGTCGTATTCGTTGGCGAGGAAGCCGTTGTCCGCCGTGGGCGCAAAACTCTCAATGGCGGGCGAACTGACCAAATGCCAACCATTCTTGCTGTTGGGCGTGTAGGCGGTGATGTTCTTCTCCACCGTGGCCTGTGCGCCCGCGTTGGGATGATAGACTTGCGCCCCGTCCTCGATGATGGATTCTACGGTAAGTTTCACATAACTGTTTCCGTTTATGGTGATGGAAGATGTTGTAACATCTTCGTCCACATCACACTCCCCGAAAATGCCAACCCTGCCTATTCCATCAGGAATGGCTTCATACATCCAGTTTTCTGGGTTCGACCAACTGTTGTCGTCCGAAAGCGAACCTGTGAAAGTGAAATCGCAAAAGCCATTGCCGCCGATTTCCGCGAAATGGTTCCAATCTTCCGATTGGCTGTAGTCGTATTGGTAGCAGAATGGCACATACAGCACCGCAGTATCGGAAATGCCCTCAAAAACGCCCTCGCCCAAAGTGATGGAATTAGGCATTTCGACATTGCTGAAGATAAAGTAGAGACCCGTGCAATTTTGGAAGGCGTGATCGCCTATGGTTGTGATGCTTGCGGGGATGTTTATCGCCATGATGTTGCTGCAATTTGCGAAAGCGTTGGCCGCAATTTCGGTGACGGTGTATTGGTTTCCTTCAAGTTCAAAGTCCTCAATACCAGCATAGTCGAGCGTAGCATAAGAAGGATGTGGGATCAGCGTGGCCGTGGTGTTGCCACACTCGATTTGGTAGAACAATTCATCCATCTTGAAGATGGTTCTCTCTATGAGCGTCAGGCTGTTCCAGTCCGTGTTGGCTTGGTAGGCTCCCAACGCGCCGCAAGGCACTATCACTTCCGTCGTGGTTGGAACTTGAAAAAACACATTTTCCCCTAACGCAGGCGACGTGGTGGCTTGGCTGTTGATGGTCGCAAGGTTGGTACAGAAGCTCAAGGCACCGACTCCGATATAAGTCATCGTTGAAGGAAGCGTCACGAAAGTCAGGTTGGAACAGTTCCTGAATGAGAGACTCTGAATCGAGGCAACGCCCTCGTGTATCGTAACATCCGTCAGGCTGTAGCAATCCTTAAAGGCATTTGTTGCGATTTCGATGACGGCGTAGGTCGTTCCTTCGTAAGAAACCGATCCAGGAATCGTGACGGAGGTCAGCGCGCTGTAATTAGGGCTATTCAACACCTTGGCCGTATTGTCGCAAAGCAGTTGATAACTCAGACCGTTGATTTCAGCAACCGCACCTTCGAAAATGCTGAAAGCATTCCAATCTGAGTTCTGGTAGTTTGTCGTTGCACCACATGGCACCCAAACGGAGACAATGCGTATATAAGTAAATGATTCATCAACATTTACCGATGGAGGTGTCATGCCTTCAAAGGTAATCGATGTGAGACTGCTGCAAAATCCGAAGGCTCTATAGCCAATGCTCTGCATGTTGCTGCCAAGGGTTACCGAAGTCAATAATTGGCAAAAGTCAAAGGCGTATGGCGCAATGGCAGTGACGCTGTAGGTGATGCCCTCGTGGTTCACCGTGGCGGGAATAACCACCTCACCCGAATACGATGCCCCTTGCGAACTTTCCAAAAAAGCACTGTTCATCACTCTGGCCGTATGGCCGTCGCAGACGAGTTGGTAATACACGCCGTCGATGCAAACGTTTTGGAAGTCGGCTTCTGAAACCGAATATTCCCAAGCACCGTTGGTTGTCCAATTGTAACTTGGGTCAAGATAGGCGCTTTTCGAACTGCAGGGTACTATGATGCTTTCAAAACTAATACGATGGCCTATGAACACGTCTGTCCCCAATTGCGCTGGGATGACACTGCGGCATTCGATGGAGATATAATGCTGGTCTGACGAATCCCCGCCATAATTGAAGGCATAGTCGCCAACGGTGGTTACGTTGCGGCCCAAAATGACTTGATCAGCCATAGTGCCATTGAAGGCACGTTCAGCGATGGTGGTCACGCCATCACCCACATCGATGCTGCTGAACAGATTGGTGTTGAAGGCATATTTGCCAATCGTGGTCACTGCGTTGGGGATGGTGAGGTCGCCCGTGAACTTGGTGCCATAGAACGTGTATTGGGCAATTTCCGTCAACAGCGGAGGCAGGGTGAGCGAGCCAGAGAGATTCCTACAGCCCACGAATGCATTCGGTCCAATATGAGTAATGGTGTTGGGCAGCACGAGTTGGCCCGTCAGGTTTTCACATTCATAAAAGGCATACTGTTCGATGCGGGTGAGCGTGTAGTCGTTGCCCTCGTAAGTGACGGTTTCGTGCAGCGTGAGCGTCCCGTTGATGTGGCCGTGGAATCCAGAGGGGTTGTAGTTTGTGACATCCTTGTTTTCAATGGAGGCAGTGCCGTCATCGAAAAGTATATAGCGCACACCATCCACGATGGTTTCGCCGACATTTGTTTGTCCAAAGCCCAATCGGCTGAAAGCAAACAGGTTAAAGAGAATCAAGGCAATCATGGGCGTCTGTGCTTTTTGAAGTAAATTCTTGTCCATGGTTAGGGTTGATTTTGTTTGTAAATATTGATGATAGAACATTTTGCGGGTGCAAAGATAGGGAATTTTTCGGGAAAGTCAAGTTTTTTCGTCGAAGTGCTTGCGGAATGGGAGAAAATACCGTGTATTTACGCATAGAGTTTGTGTACTGCATCCATCAGTT
>CACXQO010000124.1 GCA_902769815.1 uncultured Bacteroidia bacterium
CCCCTCTGAGAGGGGGTGCCCGTCAGGGCGGGGGAGTTAAGAAACAACTTGGAAATTACTAATTAAATCGTTGAATATTAAATTATTAAATCAAAAAAATGACTAAATCACAATCCTTGAAAGCCATCGTGCTTTCGCTCGGGCTGGCAGCCCTGATGGCGCCGGCCACAATGAACGCCCAAATCAACCGTGGGCTGCTGGAGAATCCTTACAAGGACAACAGTAACAAGAATCATGGAATGATGAACCCGCAAGGCGACCGCAGAGGCGGAATGGGAATTGATGTGAACACCCAAGACTTTGGACAAGCCCCATTGGGCAGCGGCATCGCCATCCTGATTGGCGCCGGCCTCGGCTATGTTGCACTGAAAAAGAAGGAGGACGAGCAATGAAAAAGTCAGCCATCTTCGCGGCAGCCTTCGTGCTGACCCTCGGTCTTGCCCAGTGCAAGAAGGAACAACCCAACGCCCAAATCTCTGAAGGCGGAACCGTACACATCACCGTGAACGTTGGTGCTTCGACAGGCTCAGCAACCAACGGCTCAAGGGCTGACATTGCTGACCCCTCCAACTCGGGGCACTACACTTTCAACCAAGGCGACATACTTTATGTCGGCTACAATGGTGCCAAAGTGAATGGTGAACTGACCTACAACAACGGACAATTCAGCGGTGACATCACCCTTGAACAAAACGGTGACCAGCCGCTGCATTTCTATTATTTAGGTGGCGGAGCCGCTACTCAAGTTGGTGAAACGCAGCAATACACCGTCGACATCAGCAACCAAACCTCGAACTATCCCGTGATTTCATACGGCACTTCGACACAAAACTATTCCGCAAGCCTGAACTCCTACACCACCACATTGCTCAACCAATGCGCCTTGGTGGAGTTTACCACCAACGAGATTCCGACGACTACCGCCGTTTCCATCAGCGGAATGAAAAACAAGGTGACGGTCGATTTCAACGGCAACACCCTGACCCCATCGTCAGAGGGAACTGGCTCCATCAAGCTGCACGCCGAAAGTGCCACCAGCCGTTGGGCCATCCTGCTGGCCAATGAAGAAGAAGTGGAATCCACCGCTTCTGCCGAGGGTTACGATGCGACTGGAATTACCATCCCTGCCATTAACAACAACTATCATTGGACGCAGGCTAACGGTAAAAACATCAGTTTCACGATGACAGCTACTCCGGCTGGTCCTGTGATCTACACTGAACTGGTGGGCGGCGAAGTGCTCCATGTGGGCGATATGCTCAATGTGCCCGCTGGACAAAGTTGGTCGATTAATGTGGATTATACTTTCAGCTCCGGTTGGAGTCCATTAACAGTTCTAAGAGCAAACATTAATGAGTATAGAGAGGTCGAAGAGGACGAGAACGGTGCCTACTATGTGATTAAGGATAATGATGGTGAATACTTTTTTTCTGAAATATTACTACCCGTCACGGCCACGTCCGATGGCATCTATGTGGCCTATGATGGTGTTGATGATTTTGGTTTTCTGAACTATACCTTCACCGTACACGAGCCGTAACCCCGTTCCACGTTCTTGCGGATTTGCAATTCGCAAGGCGTGAATAAGAGCATTTGCAATGCTGGAATGAAATAAAACCAACCTAATCAAGTACAGAAAAGGCGGCCTTCGGGTCGCCTTTTTTTTGTTGGAGGTTTGTAGGGCTGTCTCCGTTGCGAGCAGGGACTGTCGTCGCCTGCTTGTGTTCGGGTCGTTCCGTTGCGAGCAGGGACTGTCGTCGCCTGCTTGTGTTCGGGTCGTCCTTTCATGAAAAACGGTTTATGAACCCCTGCCGGTGTGAACCCCTGCCGGTATGAAACCCCCGCCGATAAATTGGTGTGAACCCCTGCCAATGAAAAACAGTGTGAACCCCTGCCAAATGAAAACGGTGTGAACCTGCCAAAAAAACAGGAGGAAAACCAAGTGGCTTTCCTCCTGTTTGAAGTCTTATGTCCGATTGTACATCACTTGATGCCCAACTTCTTGGCAATGTCCTTCGGCAGGGCATCCTTATGAACCACAATGTTCAGGGTCTTGTAGCGGACGAAAGCCTTGCTGACGTACCAAACGCCTTTGTACTGGCCTGCATCGCCCCAACTGTTCTTCACAATGAAGTATTCGTTGCCGATTTGGTCTTTGGCAGTGCCGTAAATCAACATGCCGTGGTCGTCGCCGGTCTCGTAGTTGTCGTAAGCGATTTGGCGTTCCTTCTGGGTGACCCACTTCTGAGGCGTAGGTTGGTTCATGGCTTCCTTCTTACGGTCGGCGGCACTCATGCCCAACCAATGGGCCATGTCGCTGCCTTGGAGGTCACGACCTTTGGCTTCGAGGTCGGGGAGGACGGCCACACCCGCCATCGGGCCACGAAGCCAGCCTTGCTCGCTGACGTCAGAACCCCAAGCGATGGGATAACCCTTATCAATAGCGTTGTCCATCACCTGCATGAACTCGTCGATGGGGAGGTTCCAAGCCTGACCCCAGCGCCAGTTGTCCTGCACTTCGATGACGAAAGGCTCATAGAAAGGATGGTGCGTGAACGAAGTCAGGTTGACGTAGTCGTTCATGTTGAGGCCCGTCGATTCGGCGAAACTCATAGGCGTGTACTTCTTGCCATTGTAAGTGAACTCGGTCGGGGGAACGCCAAGGTAAGCATCATAAATGCCAGCCAAGCCCTTCTTCCACAGCGGATTGCCGTCCTTGTCCATCTGAATCTTGCGGCTCTTGACGACACCGGCAACATACGGGTCGGTGACAGCGGAAAGTTCAGTGAAGTTCGACAAGGAGTCGCCGTGCATGGCACCAGCAGGCATCAGTTCATCAGGAACGAGGCCGTAATGCTTGATGGCATAAAGCACGTCACCGAAGGAACCGCCTTGCGAGAAGGACACGTCGCCGTGGGTACGGACAGCAGCCTCAGCGCGGTCGAGATAGGTCTTGTAAACAATGTACATTTCCGAAAAATCGTACTCGGGCTTGCCCATGCGGAGCAGTTCGGCCTCAAAGAAAGCCAAAGAGGAGTAGCACCAGCAAGTACCGGCTTGGTTTTGGTCCTTCACAGAAGTGACGGGGAGTTCCTTAATGGTGGTGAACTTGAAGCCTTCGCCTTCCTTTTCTTCGGGTTTCGGCATCGGAGGTTGTGCAACGGCGCAGACACTGAGCATCAATGCGGTTGCGGTCAATAAATGTTTGAATTTCATAATGTTATAATTTAAAGATTTGAAATTTAAGATTCAAAATTTTCGCAAAGATAGGGATTTTTGTTTATCAAAGCCCCAAATCTTTTCTCATGGCTCTCGAAAGACCGTCCTTGTGGAGCGTGAAGAAGATGGTGTATTGGCGCAGGTATTGCTCGGAGCAGTACCAATAGCCTTTATACGGGCCAGCATCGCCCCACGAGTTCTTGATTTTGTAGTATTTGTTGCCGTTCTGGTCTTTGGCGATGCCCACCACGAGCATACTGTGGTCGTCGCCGGCTTCCCAATTGTCGTAGGCCGTCTGGTGGATTTCATCGGTCACTTTCTTTTCGGCAACGATTTCTTTCCAGAGATTTTCGTCTTTGGGGTCTTCAGGAACAATGCCAACGCCTTCCTTGCGCGAGAAACCCAGATTGCTGACATCTTGTGCCCATCCAAGGGTAAAGCCATGCTCAAGGGCGTAATCAACGGCTTCCATCAGTTTGTCTAAAGGCAAGTTGTAGGCTTGAGTCCAAGTCCAGTTGTCGGGGATTTCCACCATGCAGGGCTTGTTGTATTCTTCAGTCGTGAAAGAGCAGATTTCAATGTAGTTGGCGGGGTCGATGCGATAGGCCTCGGCAAACGACTTGGGCGTGTATTTTTTGCCATCCACCGTAAACTCTTCCGGCACTTCGCCAAGGTAGGCATCCAAAACGCCTTGCACGGCCTTGGGACCTGCGGGGGAGATTTTCTTGTTGTTGTTCTTGATGATGGCGCGGGCCACCGAAGAAACAACTTCATTCATCTCGCCGTGTATATGACGATCCTCGCCGATGACCTTGCCGCTGTAGTCGGCTTCGGGCATCATGCCGTATTTGTCAATCATATAAAGCACATCGCACACCTCACCGCCTTGGCTAAGGGTGTTGTTGCCGTGCATACGGACGAATTTCGCCACTTTCTCAGTCCAAGCATTGCGGACGATAAACATTTCCGAAAGGTTGAATTCCTTGCCGTAGATGCGTTGGATTTCAGCCTCGACGAGTCCCACACCGGCAAAGCACCAGCAAGTGCCCGAACTGCCTTGGTTATCGACGGGCGTGTGCTTCACATTGACGGTTTCAGTGATTTGATAAATCGGATCTTTTTCTTCGGCTTCTTGGGCGACAAGTGTGGTGCCCGTGCCAAATAGCAGCGCGACTGCTGCCCATTTCATGAATCTGTTCATAATATCCATTTATTTGATTTTCAATATTTTTGTTGTTTTGCAACCTTGGTCGGTCAAGGTTTCGATGAAATAACAACCTTGAGGTTGGGCTGAGAGGTCGAGGGTGACTTGGCCGACACTCACGGTTTGGTTCAGAATCTCCTGACCCGTCAGGTTGAAAACCTTGACTTGGCGCAAGCCATTGGCTTCGACGTAAACCTTATCCTCAGTCGGATTAGGATAAACGCTGACTTCTTGATAATCAATGTTTTCGTTGACATTTGTTGTCCAATCCACATAAACCTCATTGGAAGGACTTGACTCCAGCAAGGAGGTGCGGCCTGTCACAGTGTAGCGATAAGGTTGCTGTGGGATGATGTCCTCATCAGTGTAGGTGGGGTAGGTGAGGCCTTGCGCAATCAGTTCTCCGTCACGGTAAACATTGTAGGAATTGGCCATAGTGGCTTCTTGCCAACGCAGGACAAGGTTGCCTTGGTGGAACAGGAAATCAAGATGTTGTGGGATGATGGTCTTGTTGACCTCCACAAAATGCAATTCGGGATTGCTTTCCGTTGCGGCATAGCCCGATTCGCAGTCGCTGTCGGAATAGAAGGCCGTAACGGCGTATTCATAACGCGCATTGTCTTGAGAGCCGAGGTTGTCGGTGTGGAATGTCTTGGTCAGCATTTTGATGCGCTTGAATTCCTCGCCTTTGGTGCGGCGGTAGACGATGTATCCCGTAAGGCTCTCGTCTTGTGGCTCGTCCCACATCAGTTTCACTTTGGTGCTGGTGGTCATCTCGAAACGCAGGTTGGTAGGTGCTTCGCAAAGTCCCTCGGGATGGATTGAACTGAAATTGGACGGGTCGGATTCGCCTTGCTCGTTGATGGCGGTGACGTGGTAGTTGTGCAACTCCTCAATCACATCGGTATCAGTGAAATGGGTGTTTTCTGCCACGGCGCAGAGAATATTGTCGCGATAGATGTAGTAATGACGGACATCGCCTTCAGCGGCATCCCAAGTGAGGTTGACGTTGTTTCCGTCGCGGACGGCAACCAGATTTGTGGGTGCAAAGGGGTTGGCATTGCCGCCACAATGATTATTAGCCACGAAGAACAAACCTCGGCCAAGGTCGGTGGAGGGGCCTTCGAAAACAATCACGGGGTTGCCATCGCTGTCCTTGATTTCAAATCCCATCTTTTCAATGGGTTGCGAAGGCATGTTCCAACGGATGTCAACATGACCAAAGGGTATAGCGAAATTGGTGCTGGCAGAAGTGGAGGAGAGGGTCAGTTGGTGGATTTCCGTTCCCGCAGCGTTGACAAAAGAAAGTGAACCGCCGTTCCAGCCTTCGTTGCCTTCGGCGGTCATGTCGATATGCCAGACGCAAGAAGGGCCAAGGATGACTTGCTCGTCGATGGCTTCAATACCTTTCGCGTTGTGGACGACGGCATAGACCGCGTATTTCACCACGGTTGGCAGGTAATGGTCGGTGAAGGTCATGTTGGCACCGGGAGCCACATTGTCTTCGGTATAGATGATTTCGCCATCGCGAGTGACCACGATTTGGTCGATGTTAGTCAGGTCTTCAAAGTGGATGTTTTGGGTAGGGTTGGTCCAAGTCAGCGTGGCGGAATAGTCGAAGTCGCCGTGCGAATTCACCTCAAAGTTCTCAGGTTGCATGGGCATATAGTCATAGACATCGGTAGGCACATAGTTGAATATGGCCTGTGCCCAACCTGCATAGTCGATTTCGTCAATCACAAACCAACCGTCGCTGCTGCCGCCCCAACCCCAGTTGAAGTGGAAGAGGTCGTTGTCGTCGTAGCCGCTTTGAGCATGTTTTGCCAGTTGGTGAGCGAGTATTCGTCGCGGCTCTTGAGGCTGCATTGGTTGGTGTAGGAGAAATAATGCCTGATGGCGTAAGGCACATCCCACGAATTGGCACCACTGCCGCTGGGCGAGAAGTTCATGTCGACGGACACGCCGCAATGGTACATGAACAAGGCCACGGCCTCGATTTCCTCTTGGGAGGCGCCACCGAGGCGGTCGGGCATCAAGTCCCATTGGTAGGTGGTGGCACCAAAGTTGGCCGATTGGGTTCCGTAGCCGTAGCAATAGTAAGAATGGCTGCCCGTGCCTTGCAGCGGGTGGTTCCAGCGTTTCATCACTTGGCTCATGGCCGTGGCCACGCAGCCCGCATAGCAACGACCGCCTGAGCCACCATTTGCCTCTGGAGCATAAAGGTTATAAGGCGAATCTTGGTTCCACTTGGTGGTGCAGATGTAGTCCACGCCACGACCGCCGTTGCGTGAGAGCAGTTTGCCTGTGGTGGCCACATTCTGCCATTCCTCGGCAGTGCGGTCGATGGAAACGGCATTGCGGCTCGTGCGTGCCTCGATGATTTTGTCGAGGTAGAACATCAGTTCGGGCGAAGGGTTTTCGGTCGCAAACGGGCCTTCGTCCGAATAGCCCACGATGGGACGGAAACGGTCGTCAGCCGACACGATGACGAAGCCACTTTCGCCCTTGTTGAAAGTGTAGAAACAGGCTTCGCCTCGGGTCGAAACTCCCGTGTAGACTAATTCCAATGCACTGTTTTCCTGAATGTTGCTGAAATTGGCACTAACGAATTGTTGTGCGATTTGTTTGGCTTGTGCCACGTCAACCGGACGGGCGTTCAATGAGGTCATGCCAAGCAACATGACAACGAGAAATGTGAGATGTTTTTTCATAGAGTTGAAAATTTCTGAATTAAGGCCTCAAAAATAGGTAAATAATCGAAATGAACGGCAATTATGGTAAATATTTCTGTAAATTTCTTCAAAATGAAATCACCTCGTCCATTTTGATGTCGAAAGGCTCGGTGGGCACTTCGTCAACCAATTGGAAATCAAAGCAGATGCCGATGCGCTTCACGCCCAAATGCTGGTTGAGGAATCGGTCGTAGTAGCCTCGTCCGCGCCCGATACGGTTGCCTTTGCGGTCGAAGGCCACACCTGGGACAACAATCAAGTCAAAATCGCCCGTATAAGGCTCATTTTGAGGCTCCAAGATATTGAAGTCACCCACGGCAAAACCAGTGTCCTTGGCATATTCCACGGGGATGATGTCGTCGCCGACCACCGTTGGGAGGATGATTTTCTTTTGCAAGTGCCACTTGTCGAGGAAACTTTGCGTTTGCACCTCATCGGGCAAGGCACTGTAAAGCATGATTTTTTCGGCCTTCACGAAGTCGGGGTGTTGCTCCAATCGAGCCAAAATCTTCTCTGATTGTTCTAAAAGTTGCTCCTTGGTGTGCTGTTTTTTCAATGCCTTGATTTGTGTACGCAGTTCTTTTTTGTCCATATCGTAATTTATTGTATATCAATTGTTTTTATTATGTTGAAACTCAATCCGTAGGGCATGGTCGCCTTTTTTAGGTTCAAACTTAGCGGCAAAAATAACAAACAAAAACGAAAATGTCAGAAACAATCGACAAAATCCGTAATTTTACGCCATAAAACTTGAAGATGCAATGAAAAGATTGACTTGTATTTTGCTGATGCTCATAGGATTGGCGCAGGTTTCATATCCACAGGAACACCGCCGCTATGCCTTGATTTGGAACGATGAATTCAACTCTGGTGCTTTAAACACTTTGGTTTGGTCGAAGATTGGGCGGAACAATGCCGATTGGGCCATCCACATGAGTCCGCACGACTCGCTTTACGCTTTCGAGGATGGCAACCTTGTGCTTCGTGGCATGGCCAACACCTTCATCCCCAACGATAAAGCACCATTTTTGACGGGTGGCGTGTGGAGCAAAGATCGCAAAGCGTTTGGCTTTGGGCGTGTTGAGGTGAGGGCCAAGTTCGATTGGGCGCATGGCTACTGGCCTGCCATTTGGATGCTGCCGCAGTCGCCGAAAGCCTTGCATTGGCCACTTGGCGGCGAAATCGACATTATGGAACATTTCAGGAACGAACCCTTTGTGAGTCACACGGTTCACACTTATTACACCTACAACCTGCGCAAGCGACACAATCCGCCGTATGTGGCCTATCCTAAATACAACGAAGGCGAATACAACACCTTCGGTGTGGAGCGTTTTCAAGATAGCCTCGTGTTTTTTGTCAATGGGCGGCGGACATTCTGTTACCCGCGCTTCCGCAAGGGCGTGGACGGTCAGTTCCCATTCAGCAACCAAGACTACTACCTCATCCTCGACACCCAATTGGGTCGTGAAGGCTCGCCCTACATCGACACGACTAAACTGCCCGTGGAGTTGCGGGTGGATTATGTGCGCTATTATGAACTCGATACAAAGACCGATGTGATTCCAGAACCAAAAGAATATCAGCAGTTTGATTCAAAGAAAAAGAGGCTGAGGAAAGTGGTTTATGACACAAAGACCCATTTCGACAATCCTGACGAGTACCGTTTGAAGGTGAAATGCGGCAAGGCTACCATTTCGGGCAATAGGCATTGGGCGGAAACCACTTTGGCCCAACTGTTGGACGATGAGGGCTGCATTTCGAATCTGGAAGTCCACGATTGTGCTACTTGCCCTTATCGCGGCGTTAGTCTTAATAAGTTTGTGAATAAATTGACATTCAATGAGTTAAATAAGTTGTTGGTTATAATGGAGTTCTATAAGTTGAATTATCTGCAATGGAAAGGTGAGGGGAATTGCTCTGAAGAGGAAGTCGACATTATAAGGGAAAAAGCCTTTGATTTGGGTATCAAAATGGTTACTGACATTCCTGACATCGAGGCAGATAGGATTGACTTCGATTGTGATGATAATCGCCCTGCTTCAAGCCGTGTTTTTTTGCAGACTGCTTCTGGAAATGGTGGATGGTTTTATTTAAAAGGATTGGAGTTGGCTGAAATTGAAGCATTGGCGGCTTTCTCTGAGCGTTATTGGAGAGGGGGCAGCGCAGGTGAAGGAACGGTGGAAAACGGCTTGCCCGATACCTTGTCGGCGGCGGGCACTCGTTTGGCCAACTTCAAGGAAAAACTTGACGTTCACAAGAAAAGATTCCATCATTAATGCCAATGACCACAACCGCATCAATGCGGCCGTGGCCATCGACAGTTTTCTTTCACGAATGATTCAACGTCCGTTGTAGTTGCCGCTCAAGGTTTCGATGAACTGGTTGGCGGCAGTCTTCATTTTGACGAAGTCGGCGCCGAGCGAACTCGAACAGTCAAGCACAAGCATAATCATCGCGCTCTTGTATTCGTTGATGATTACGGTGTTGCCCGAGGGTGTAAACTCGCTGTTGAGCTGCCAACTGGTGTTGGATTCAATCCAACTCCATTGCTTCACGTTTTCGGTACCCATTTGATTGCCATTGAGGTCGGTGAGGTTGCGGAATGCGAACACGTCGAAGATGCCTTCCGATGTGGCAGTGATGACGCTACTGGCCATGCTTTCCATACCAACATAAACCAAATCAGTCAGTTGGCCTTTGCCATTGTTGCGGATGTAGATGCCCTCGATGTAGCATTGCGAGTCGTTTGCATCACTCACATTGTCGAAAGTGAAACGGATCTTGGTGTTGGGCTCTTGTGCCGGCAGTTTCAGAGTGATGTTGTAGTACATGCTTTGGTTGTAAAGCTGCTTTGCAATTTCGGCAAACATCTCAGAAGCCTCGTTCATGCTGTTCACTTCGAAAACGTTGTGAACGGGGTCGCTCGACAACTTCTTAAGGTTGTTGCGGAAACTTTCCACATCGTTCACGTCGGAGCCGCGCACGCCGATGGAATAGGCTGAAATGTTGGTTCCGCCGATGAGGTCGTTCATGATTCTGTTGTTGACAGCCGACAGGTATTCGTTACCTGAGTTGTAGCCGCCTTCCACGTATGAGCCTTGGTCGAGGCCGTCGGTGAAGGTCACGATGGAAACGTTGATGAGGTTCTCAGGGATTCGAGCCGAGGTTAGGCTGTTGATGCCAGTGTTGACGGCATGATAGAGGATGGTGCCGTTTTGCATGACGAGGTCATCGATGAAATTCTCAAAAGTATGCTTGGTGTCTTGATTGAGCAAGCCAAGAGGCATGGTGTAGAGGTTGGAATTGAACCCGACAATGCCGAGATAAAGGCCTTCCTTGGCGGGGGTGTTGTCTTCGGCCTTGGGTTTTCTGCAACTGGTGAAAGTGGTGAGCGTGACGGCAAGCGTCAGGGCTATCACGGTGATGAAGTGTTTTTTCATATTGCTTTGTGTTTGTGTTGTGACTATAACGGCGTATTGGCCCAAAAATTGCGAAAGGGCAACAATTTTCATTGCTGCCCTTCCATTTGGTTACCAAACCAAAGTTTAGTTCTCCAAGGCGCTACCTTTCAATGTCGTGTAGTTGATACGGAAGGCACCCACCTTACGAAGTTCTTGCTTCACGTCGGTGACGACACCCATACGGGTCTCTCTATGCACCTTCAAGGCGGTGGTCAACAGCGGGCGGTCGGCCTCACTGCGCGAGTCGCGCTCTTTTTGGATCCAGTCGGCGATGTCGGTCGTACGGGCGAAGGCATCGTCGAGTTGGATACGCGATTCGGTACCGAGTTTCGTATCACGCGGCGGGCCGATGTAGATGCTGCTCACCAATGCCTTGCGCTCCAGTTTCTGGATTTCCGAAGCCTTTGGCATGGCGGTTTTCACCTTCAGTTCCACGTCACGCATCGAAGTGGTGATCATGAAGAAGAATATCAACATGTAAACGATGTCGGGCAGTGAAGACGTGCTCACTTGCGGCACTTCCTTTTTCCCTTCTTTTCTGAATTTACCCATATCTCAATCCTCCTTTAGTTAGTTTTGTACTCAACAGGCTCAGCCTCACTGACACGCACGGGCACAGCCTCGTTGATGGCCTTGGTTTGATCTTCATTGAGTTGGTCAAGGTGCTTGTGGAATTTTTTCCAAGCCAGTTCTTCCTTCATTTCGTTGAAGGCACGTGCCAACTCATTCTGCACACTGATATACATAGCATACGAGGTACCACGGTCGTTCTGAAGCGAAATCACGCCCTTCGACATGAGCACATCGCCCACGAGGTCAAAGGTCTTGGTTTCCACTTCAGGAGCGGTTTCGTCGCCAGGTTTTGGGGTCATGAAGTCCTTGGCGAGGTCCTTCAGCATGGAGATGTCTGAGGGGCGGCCATTGACCAGCAACCTATCGCTCTTGTTTACCATTACATTCATCACGTTCCTTTCCTTGACTTTCACGTCCTCGTCATTTTGCTCGACAGGGGGAGGCAGACGACGGGTGATACCGTAGTCAACGTCCATTGAAGTCGTCATCAGGAAGAAACACAACAGCAAGAATGCTATGTCAGCCTGCGAACTTGAATTGATTTCCGGAGTTTTTCTTGCCATGATGAAATGTTTTACTTTTCTTGTACAATACGGAGAACAGGATGGAAAGAATAGCGACTACAAAAGTGACATAGAAGAAGTTAAGGCCGAGTTCGACCCAACCGTGCGTTTTGCCCGAATAGAGGGTTTCGCCGGCTTGATAGGGGATTTCGAAAGCGCCTTTCGACATAATGTAGGCTACAACTGCAATAGCAGCAAATGCAATGATGGCAATCAGTAGTGTCTTACCATTCAGGCCTTTGACGCCAGCGGTGAAAACGACTGAAACCAATGCAATGACAATGCCAAGTACAATCAAGATGTAGCCCCAATTCAAGAGCATGTTGGTGCGGGCTTCGTCAGCCAGGCCAAGGTAGAAATACACTGCCAGAGCCACGGTAATCAAAGCCAACAGGCCAAATACCCATTTACCGATGTTTGAAAGCTTACTATTCATGATTGATACTTATTATTTGTGGTATTTTGCAAGGATGTCCATGAACGAGATGGAAGCGTCTTCCATGTCGTTGACGATGCTTTCGATTTTAGAAGCGATGAAGTTGAAGAAAATCTGAAGGATGATGGCTGCGATAAGACCGAACACGGTGGTCAACAGAGCAACCTTCATACCGGAGGCCACAACCGTCGGGCTCATGTCGCCGGCAGCGGCAATGTCGTCGAAGGCCTGGATCATACCGATAACAGTACCCATAAATCCGAACATAGGAGCCAAGCTGATGCAGAGGCCGATCCAACTCAGGCCGCTTTCGAGCTTGCCACCAGCAACGGAACCGTAGGAAACGATGGATTTCTCAACCTCATCTAACGATTGGCCGTCCTGATAACGGATAAGACCTTGGGTGAAGATGCTGGCCACGGGGCCACGGGTGTCTTTGCAAAGCTTCTTGGCACCTTCAACGTCGCCACTCTTCATCTTGGCTTCGATGCCAGCCAAAAGTTTCTTGGAATTGGCAGTGGCCAAAGTCAGATAAATGATTCTCTCAATGGAGATGGCCATACCGATAAGGAGGATGACCAACACGATGCCCATGAAGCCGGGGCCGCCATCGATGAACTGTTTCTTGATGGATTCGCGGAAAGTGACAGGAGCGGCCTCGTTTTGGACGGGGGCTGCTTGTTCGACGGTCTCCACAGGAGCGGGAGTCTGTTCAGGAGCAACGGTCTGCTCCGTTTGCTCGGTTTGCGCTTGCTCTTCTTGAGCAACGACGAGATTGCTGACGCCAAAGGTGAAAAGGCCAGCAACCATGAGGAAAGCAATTAATTTTTTCATAGTTGAGTTTAAATGTTTGATTATTACTTTGTTGAATTACTTTGTTCTGATGAAACAATCATTACTTTTCTGCGGAGAGAGCGGGATTCGAACCCGCGGTACCCTTTTGGAGTACACACACTTTCCAGGCGTGCTCCTTAAACCACTCGGACATCTCTCCAACATCTCTCCAGTGCTTGCCAAACCCCTCAACCTTATCTGAAATCGTTGCCAAAAGTACAACATTTTTTGATTGACAAAGCAAAAATATTTGATTTTTTATTGCATTAAATACTCAATTGCTTGAATCATAGCGTCAAACGGTCATTTCGCCACGGATGGAAATTTGCAGGATTTCGATAATTCGAGCCTTCGTAAGTCCTTCACCGATGAGATACATGAGTTTGGCAACGGCGGCCTCAGTGGTCATGTCGTAGCCGCTGATGACCCCGATGCGGGCCATGTCGAGGCTGGTTTCGTAGCGTCCCATCTCCACCGAACCGGCTTTGCATTGGGTGATGTTGAGTATGACAAGCCCTCCCTCTATGGCCTCCTTGAGCGCATTGAGGAACCATCCTTCGGTGGTGGCGTTGCCCGACCCGAAGGTTTCCAACACCAAGGCTTTCAAATTGGGGGTCTTCATCACATGGCGCACGAAGTCCTCTGAAATGCCCGGGAAGAGTTTCAAGATGCCCACGTTGCGGTCCATCTTTGTGTGTACCTTCAGTTTTTTGAAATTGGGCTTCAGGATTCGTTCCTTATTATATTTAATGTGTATGCCCACATCGGCGAGGTTGGGATAGTTCGACGAGATGAAAGCATTGAAGTTTTCCGCATTGAACTTGGTGGCGCGGTTGCCACGCAGCAGTTGGTTCTGGAAAAAGATGCTCACTTCGGGCACGATGGGCGTGTCGTCGTCTTTGGCGGCGGCAATCTCAACGGCTGCGAGGAAGTTTTCACGACCATCGCTGCGCACCATGCCCATAGGCAGTTGCGAGCCAGTCAAAACCACGGGCTTGTTGAGGTTTTCGAGCATGAAACTGAGGGCAGAGGCGGTGTAGGCCATAGTATCAGAGCCGTGCAGCACCACAAAACCATCGTAATGCTCATATTCTTCCCCGATTTTGGTCGCGAGGCGAATCCAGAAGTCGGGCGACATGTTCGACGAGTCAATGAGCGGGTCAAAACTATAGAAATCAATCTGATAGCCGAAATTCTTCAGCACGGGCAGATGGACATAGATGTTGTCGAAATCGAAAGGCACCAAGGCTCCCGTCTTGGAGTCTTGCATCATGCCGATGGTGCCGCCCGTATAAAGCACCAATATGGAAATCTCTTCGTTGCTTTGCATGACAAACGTTTTTTTGCGGCGGCAAAAGTAAGGCTTTTTTTGGCTTGCACTACAAAATGCGTTATTTTTGCGGCATGAAAACCATCGCCCGCATCCACACCGATTTCCCGACCAAGTTCGGCATTCCGCGCCAAAGCGGTATCATCCCCTCGCTGATAGGCCGCATCGTGTTTGAACCCGACTACCGCAACGCCGAGGCGGTGCGTGGATTGGAGGATTTTTCGCACATTTGGCTGCTTTGGGAATTCTCGCAGGCCGTGCGCGACACATGGTCGCCGACGGTGCGTCCGCCGCGTTTGGGGGGCAATGTGCGCAAGGGTGTTTTCGCCACGCGCTCACCCTTCCGGCCTAATCCCATCGGGCTTTCATCGGTGCGCTTGGAAAGTATCGAAATCGACCCGAAACTTGGCCCCGTGCTTTATGTTTCGGGCGCGGATTTGATGGACGGTACCCCGATTTACGACATCAAACCCTACATCGCCTACACCGATAGTCATCCCGATGCCGTCAGTGGATTTGCCTCAAAACCAACAGAATATCTTTTGGAAGTGGATTTTTCGGAGGCTTTGCTCGAAAAAGTTGACCCTGAGCAGCGCGAAAGCCTCATCGAAGTGCTTGCCCACGACCCGCGTCCGCAATATCACGCCGACCCTGAAAGGGTTTACGGTATGGAATTTGGCGGGATGGAGGTGAAGTTCAAGGTTATAGATTTTCAACTTGTTGTATTGGAGCTGATTAAGATTTGACACAACTCCATAGCCTTACTCAAGAAATCACAATTTTGGGAATGTCATAAACCGTTTGACTATTTTAAGTTTTTGTTTATCCTCCTGAAATCTCCCAAAGCCTTCACTCCGATCTTGAAGATGCGCTTCATATTGATGCTGTTCACACCGCCTTGCCTTGGGCGGAAAGTGATGGGATACCAAGCAATTCTCTCGTTTTTCTTTACAGCAATTGCACTTACAGCAACATTGGCCAGGAAGAAATCATCAGGAATGTACTTCATTATCACCTGCAGACGCTTGGTACTCATCAAGCGGAAAGGCGTGTTGGCATCCTTCACCCAAACGTGGAACATCAGCCAAACCACCAAACGGAGCGTCTTGGTCACGAACACGCGGCTTGCTCCATCCTGTCGGCCTCCACGGGTGCCAATCTGGAAATCAAACTCGTGGCGGTGTTCCCACATCTGCCAAAACTCTTCAGGAAGGGTCTGCCCGTCGCTGTCGGTTTGGAAAACGAATGTCGCATTTTCGGTAATGGCATAACGATACAAATAAAGTACGGTTGCCCCATGTCCCGAGTTAGGCTTATCAATCGCAACAAGATAAGGGTATTTCTCTTGCAATTGTCGTATGATTTGGAAGGTGTTGTCCTTGCTGCCGTCATTTGCAATAGCCAATTTTGCTACATTTCCTTCAGCATTAATTCTTTCACAGACAGGATGCCATTGTTGAATCACTTCTTCAATGTTGGCCTCCTCGTTGTAGGCAGGCATTACGATATAAAGGGTGTCTTTCTTCATGGTCTATTCTATTGTTTCAAGTTCTTTGTTGTTATTCGGGTCTTTTCTTTTCAATAGGTACAATTTAAGATCTTTCAAATTATAGAAGTTGAATAAATTATAATCGTAAGGTGAATAATATATAGTATCAAAAGTATAATAGTTTTCATCTATGAAAGTTCTTATTTCGTTATGTTCCTTTATGAAAAACCATTCTGGAGCAAGAGCGATGTATTCGCCTTGATAATCAAGTATTTCTTTCTTGGTCTTTGTGAAAGTGTTTGATTGGGCGAACGGACTTGATTCGTCATTCCTTTGAATAATTAATGGATACATGTAACGAAGGTATGTCGGATTGGAAAACCACAAACTTCCAATGCCGTAGTTCAATTGAAGAATGCTGCCTTCACCAAGCTCCGCTCCCATACAATAGCCATTTTGTTTGTTTTTTTCGATAGAGAATCTCATTTTTTCTTTTGTTTGCTTTTGAGGGTATGAAAAACTGGATGTGGTGGAAACAAATGTGAACACTAAAAACAATACGCCACACGAAAGCACTTTTGTTCTCCATTTTTCGACCAAAGCAAATGTCATAATTATATAAGGGACAAGAAAAAGCATGTTCCTGATACGACTGAATAATTCAAAGGCTGGTCGGAAAGAGCAGCCAAAAGCAATAAGGAAAACAATCCATAATCCGACAGGCATACGTTTTGTCATCATTTTGCTCCAATAATTCTTGGTAAGGTAAAATGTTAGCACAGCCGCAAACAAGAAAACAACGAAATGGTAAATAAAATAGCAGTTGGACACAACCACATATAAATATGGAAACAGCCACATCCCCATCATGTATAAACATTCACTCAGTTTCTTATTTGTTATGAAAAGCACAAAAGAAACTCCTCCCAAGCATAGAACAGGCAAATTCAATGGCATTTCCCAGAATTTGGCAACACCATTACCTATGTAACGAAGAATTTTGAGCGGGCCAAAGTGTATCAGAGTGGGTTGAAAATAAGCGGCATCGGCAATATCTTGTATCTCTTGCGGATATGCCCATCCTATCAAAACAAATAGGAGAACTACTGTTATGAACGCTGAAACAGCATAAGGCAAAATGACTTCGATTCCCTCTTTGAAGTTTCTTTTCTCTATTAGAAGAGCAGCAAAAAAGGCACTTCCTGAAAGCAATAGCAAAGGCGTTTTTAAGAAAAAAGTCAAACCTAAAATAATACCGCCCGACACTTTTCCCCACCAATGGCCACGTAAATACAAGACAAAGGAAAGAAACAAAAGAGCAAATCCCCATACCTCTGGCTGCAAGTTGCACATTCTGTTCAAAGTAGAAACGGCAAGCGATAGGAAAAAGTACAGATTCAGCCTCATTTTACCACTGTTCACATATTGATTTGGCACCAACAATGTGGCCGCACCAAGAATCAAGTTGATTTCGAGGAATCCAATTAGTGTGAACACGATGAATCCATGGGGAAACAAATCTGAAGTGAAAAGTCGAGTAAACGCATACAAATGATAGTAGATGAGCCTTGATAACAACCCTTTAATTTCCCAAACTGATTCTATGGCATCGAGTCCTGACAATGGAGAGTCATACACCTTTTGCGCCCAAGCCCAAAAAACCAAACAGTCGTTTTTGAAAGGCTGGCAGATGGCAGAAACCAAAGCATAAATCCAAAAGAAGCCGAAAAAACAATTAATACAGCGGACTTTCCAATCTGTTTGCAGGTTGGTTATTAGATTTTTTCCAAAACGGCTTTCATTTTGTTGACTGAGCTGACAATTAGATGTTTTGTTTTTCATTTTCTGGATATGTATTTATAGAAAAAAGTGTTTTCCGGATAATATGTAAAATAATTGTATTTCAAGCAGTCATCATACACTTTTGCATCTCTATCGGTATAAATGCCCAATGTGCGTTGAGGGAACGACCTTTTCTTCAAAGGGAAGATGTATTTGAATTCCATCATAGGAGATGAACAAGCCAACAACAAACAGATTGACAAAGCCACTTTTCGTAGTTTTATGGGTTTCTGTTTTGAATTATCTGCAAACAAAAACCTGAACAAGTAGGAAGAAAGCAAGAACAAAGCAGGGAGGGATACACACATGACAAAATCGTTGTAATAGCCCATTTTAAAACATGGTATTAACAGCAAAATTACAACAACAGCAAGAAACATGGAATCGGACTTGAAATCTTGCCAAACCAGTAACACATAGAATCCGAACATAAAAAGCACAAAAGGTAAATATGCTTTTATGTAGTACAAAGGCTTGAGGATAAGGGATAATTTAGTGTAGTCGGGTTTGTCACTAATAATATTACCCCAAAAATATGACAGGAAAACACATCCTATCATGGCAACCACAATGTTCTGAACCGAAATGATATCGAAGTTGAACTTCATACGCTTTATGGTGCTAATTGCAAGTCGTAATAAGGTCAAACATACCAAACATAAAAAGCCCCAAGTCCCAAAATAGATAGAGGGAAGCATTAAAAATGCACTATACTTATAACTTTTATTCCAATATAACATGACTGCTCCCATACAGGGCACAATGTATTGAGGATAAACCCATCTGAGTGCCACCAAGGTCGAACGATACTGCAAAAGCCAATTATTCACTTTAAACCAATGGGGTTTAAGAAAAGAATGAAAACCGTTTATTGGCAACATGTTATAAATAATTTGTAAGGGCACCAACATACCCGAAAACAAGAAAAACATGACTAATAGTAGCAGCTGCTTCCGACTATTATCTGCTTTTGTGAGCAACATCAAGTTTAGATACAGCAAATATACACCAATCCAACCTAAAAAACCCATAAACAATTCGGCAGCAATTCTATTGTGCAGGATTTTCCCTATTAAAGAAGGTATTATGTATTGACCCAAATAATATGTAAGCATCGCAGGTTCATTTTGGGTATAAATCACGGGCCAATCGTAAGATACCAAATCTTGTATAACCGCACTATGCTTTAAATAATCATAAAAATTGGCGAACAATCCTCCATATCCAATAATCAAGCAAAATGCCGAAGAAACAACTAGGGTTAATATTATTATCGGTACTTCAACCTTGACAGAATCAACATTATCCATTTGTTTGACAAATAAAACCATCACAACCAAAATCACAATGCTTGTCGGAATAGAAACAAAAAGGTTGCACCAGCCAAACAAAAACACTATACATGGCAAATAGCCATATATCAGATTGATAATTGCCAATGTCTTACTACGAATTATCATTGCTTTGATTGTTTGAAGGTGACATATTTATTCAATACAAATTGTACTAAAGAAACAACAACTATTGTTATCAGTTTGCAAACCAATTTGTTCCATTGAGCCTTGTCCACCATCAACCATAGCAGAATAGAACTTAAACCGAGCCCTATCAAACCTACAGCATAAAATGACAAAAACCTTAATAGAGTCTTGTCTTTCACTTTGAAATTATAGGAACGATTCAGGAGGAATGAGGTGAAAATGCCTATATGGGTGCTGATGACATTGGCAAACAAATACGGCATAATCTCAAAATGGCACAGGAGCGTGAAAATGGCAAAGTCAAGTGCGGCACAGAAACCACCGATGAAACCGTAAACAATAAGGTTACGGAAACGCTTATAAATATTGGACACTTTGTTTTTCAGAGTTTCCATGTTTTTGGATAAGTTCAAAAGGACTTGCGCTAACAAAGTGCAAAAATAGTGTTTTTTTACCCCCGCCTCCTCATTTTTCAGCTTTTAAAGAATAAAACTAATCTCAAAGCAAGATTTTTATTTTGCACTAGTCTTGTTTCGCGACGACTGTCCCTTCACCGCTGGCTTGAGATAGGCCGGACGGAAGGAAATGTCCAAACGCCTCACCCTTACAGAGGAAGTCGAGGGATTGTAAACGAAAATCTTGGTTTGCCCGGCCTCGCGGAAAGTGGAGTCAAGGGGCAGGGCGAAAGTGGCGAAATCCCACTGCCCAATGCTTTGAAGTTGCGGAGCAATATCATAATAGGTGCTGATTTTGCCTTGTTCCCCGTTTTTCTCGATGACAAGCTGGGCATCGTTCAAAGTGTCGGGCTGGAACATCTCAATGGCGATGTTCACCATGCCCCAATCGGGTTGAAGACTATCAGCAGGCAAGATAAGCGTCTGACTGTAAGGCCTTTCAACATTCAAAACCAAAATCTTGATAATCATTCGGATAATGCTTTCGTAATGCTTGCGCGACATGTCGGGCAATGATGCCTCGACCCTCGCCATAGTAATGCTCCGTAGTCCAGTCTTGGTCGATGAAATTCACATCGCGAACCAAGTCCAAATTGTCCACAACCGTTACATCTTCTTGAGTGTCATAGCGTTGCATCAGATAGTCACGATTCCGTTTCATCAAGAACAACAAATCCTTGCCTACCAGTTCGTTGGCTTTGTCTACGTTTTCGGCCATCAGATTGAAGACCAAATGCCAACCCCTTTCGCGGCACAAGTCGACAATCGCGTCAAAGTCTTTGATGCGCGGGTTGTCGTCACGGATTTGGAAGGCGTAACTCTTGATGTAATGGCAGGCCAATTCGGTGAGTTGCTGGTCGCGTTGGCCGTCGAAGCCATGCCAGCCGCCCCAAGCCATCGCCGAATCCCATTGGTGGGCGTTGGTCCATTCGAAATCGTATGGGAAATCGAGCGGGTCTTTTTTCCAATGTTTCTGTGTAATCGCATCCCATTCCTCCTCGCTGCGAATCGGGTAAGCCTTGAAAGCCAGCAAGAAACGGTTCACCAATGGGGGATAATCCTGCAAAAGCACGATTTGTTTCCGAAGCGCCGTTTCGAGGCGGGAGTAAATCCATCCGGCATCGAAAGAACGGAGGTTCATGGTCACTATCACGGTTTCAACAGGGGCGTCCTCCGGCAACTGTTTCAGCATATAATAATAAGTTTGCGCATGTGATGCGCTTTTGGTCATGTCGCCCAAGCGCACGGTCGGGAAGTAGGCCGAAATCATTGCGCTGATTTTCCTGTGGTCGCTTTCAGCAAAGCCGTAAGTGTTGTTCGACGACTCGCCCAAATAAACCACTTGACAACTGTCGGCCACCACCTGACGAGGCAACTCAATAATGTCGGAATGTTCCAACAAGTCCTTCTCGAAGAACCATTTGGAATAGACCCAATTCATGGCCACAAGCAGCACTGCAACGATTCCTATGCGTATCAACAACTTCTTCATGGTCAGAACTGGAAATAGATGAACGGGAAACTATTGACACTCGAACACGCAATGATGAGGAAGATGAGCAAGGCGTAAACCAACCATCTGACAATCATTGGCTTGCCTTCGCACCACGCATCGAAGCGGGTGTTGAACAGCAGTAAGTCGGAGAGGATGAACAAGGCGAGATAGAGCCAAACTTCCGGCTTGACGGCCAAACTTTGTCCACCGCCGAAATTACTGACTGCCGCCGCAAAAATGTCGCGCATGTTGGCGAAATCGGTGGCACGGAACATCACCCAAAACAGCGTTTTGGTTCCTTGTAAGGGAATCGGTTGCGCAAAGCCTTTTCAACGATGTGCAACAAACCATGGGCGAAGCCCCAAAACAGAAATGTCCATGCTGCGCCGTGCCAAATGCCGCTCAACACGAAGACAACCAAAATATTAAACGCCCATCGTCCAAACTTCACCCGACTACCGCCCAACGGGAAATACACATAGTCGCGGAACCAAGTGGAAAGCGAGATGTGCCAACGGTGCCAAAACTCGGCAATGTTTTTGGCTAAATAAGGCGTGCGGAAGTTGTCGCTGATGTCGAAACCCATCAGTTTGGCACTGCCGAGGGCGATGGTGGAATAGCCGAAAAAGTCGCAGTAAATCTGGAAACTGTAGAACGCCATTGCCAACATCACGCTCCATGAGTTGTATTCCGCAGGATTGGCGTACACTTCATCAACATACGCGCCCAAATGGTCGGCCACCACCATCTTGATAAACAGTCCGAACAGGATGAGCCTCATGCCTTTGGAGATGTTCTCGTAGCGGAAATCCTTGTGCTCGTGCAGTTGGCGCAAAAGGTTGCCCGGTCGCTCAATCGGGCCGGTGACCAATTGCGGGAAAAACATCACATAGAGCGAATAATAACCGAAGTGTCGTTCCGCCTTTTGGTGGCCGCGATACACCTCAATCACATAACTCATGCTTTGGAACGTGTGGAACGACAAACCGATGGGGAGGATGATGTTCACCGAAGTGCGCACATCCAACCCCAACTTTTGGCAAAGCCAAACGAAATTGTCGTTAATGAAGCCTAAATACTTGAAAATGAACAGCACCAGCAGGGTTGAAACCACACTGATGAAGAGAAAAGCCTTCTTCTTTTTGGGTTCGTTTTCATACTTTTCCATCAAAATGCCGGCTGAATAGTCGATGATGATAGTGACAAGCAGAATGAGGATGTACTTGGGCACAAACCACATGTAGAACACGCAACTTGCGGCCAGCAGCATCAGCCAACGCGCCTTTTGTGGCAGCAGGTAGAACAGCAGCACCACAATAGGCAGGAAGATGACGAACTCTATGGAGTTGAAGACCATAAAAACCTCAGTATCAGGTTACTTGATTTTTTTTACAGCGGTCTGCAAAATCTTGTCGCCTTGGTTCCTGTCGTAGACATAGACCACCACGTAGCACTCATCGGCATTGTAATCGGCATTGATTTCAGTGTTATAGCTGAAAGAGAAAGTATCGTCGGAATCCACATGATGGTCTTCGAACGACTCGCCGTATGCACCATTGAGCGTACCACGGAACACATTATGGAACACATATTCCTTATCGGTACCACCCGGAATGATTTGCCAGCCCACAATGTTGTCTTCCACCAAACATGCAGTGATGAAGAAATGTCCATCCCGGTCAGTCAATGACACGGCTTGAATATTCACTTGCAATTGACGAGAGGTTGGGTCAAACTGGCGACCTATCACAATCTCAAACGATTGTTCTTCGTCCAAAGCGGTCACCACTGGGGTGTCGATTTGCTCCACTTTGAGCGAGTTGCCATCAGTCAAGGCCACATGGTCAACGGTGAACAAAGGGTTGGAATCGTGATTGTTGTACCATTCCGTGCCCTCATCAGTGAGGAAATTAGGGAACTGACCCATAGGTTGTGCCAAAAAACCAGCGTGAACGCTCATAATGAAGATGTGGTCTTCGTCCAATTGATGCTGAAGGTTGTGGGCATATTCGGCGGCGGCAGGGCAATTGACGCAACGCGCACCCGTGAAGTCCTTGATAAGCACCATCTTACCTGTAGGCTCCACATCGCCGCCTTCCACGATGGCCATCACCGTATAGGCTGCCGTCGTGCCATTTTGGGCTGTCACGGTATAGGTCACGGGGTTGGTGAAGTCTTGGGCCACACCGGAAGCAGGTTCCACCGTGGCACCTTCCGACACTTCAATGGTGGGCACCAATTGCGTGACATCGGTTTCGGCAGGAAGCACGAAAGAAATCCTACGAGCAACTTCGTCGATTATGCCATCTTCATCCAACGCATCGAAGCGGAACGAAAGGATGCTTTTTTCGTTGTCGGCATCGTGAACTATGGCCTCCACCATATACTGCGCCGTGGCACCGCTCATGGCGGTGACGGTGTAATAAACAGAGTTGGTAAAGTCTTGAGTCACGCCCGATTTAGGCTCGATGGTGGCATAGTTTGAAATGATAATGGTCGGCGTCAGATGGGTCACATCCGTTCCTGCAGGGAAATCCAACCTCACCATCTTGTTGTCCTCGTCAACAGTGCCATAAACACTGTCCACTTTAAATTCCAAAATAAATCTCTCGTCTTCAGCACCTTGGATATAAGGTTCCTTCTCGACATCGCAGGCGTTCAGGAACAACATCGTGGCTATCAACGCCATACCTATTCTAAATAATCTTTTCATAGTTCCAATCGTTTAGGTTTAAACATCAATTAAAAACTCGTTGAAACGGTCAGCGAAACGCCGCTTGAGGCGGGTACCGTGCGGCACACACCGCCCACGCAAACCACACCCTCGCTTTGGCGACCGGCACTCAGCATGACGCGCGTGGCTTCATGGATATAGGTGATTGTACCCGTGAAGTAATGGTCGCGGTATTCCTCAACGGGGTTGCCGTAGTTCCACTTGTCGGCAAAGGAGAACGACCAGTGAGGGGTGATGGAGTATTCCAGCAAAGCGAAAGCCCAATCGCCGCGCTTCTGGAAGTCCTTCTTCTCGCTTTCCTCCACCTCGTAGCCTTTGTGGACTTCGTTTTCCCAAAGTCCTTGAAGTTCAAGGCGAAGGCTCTGTTTCTTGTTGATTTTATAGGTCACGTCAAGGAAACCTATGTTGGCCTTCACCACAGGTGAGCCAGCGTGTCCTTCGATGGTTTCGATGTCGTAATACAAGTTGATGTATTGCGCTGTGACGTGCCAATCCTTGTTGATTTTCTTGTCAATTTCAAAGTTGATGTCGCGGAAGAAACGATGGTCACTGATGGCGAAAAACTTGGAAGTGTAGCCCAAGGTGCCCGATTCGTTCAAGGCCATCGCATTGCCATACTTGACGGAATCGCGGACGATGTCGTTCACTTGGCTCATGTTGAAAGTAAGTTTCGTGCCATATTTTCCGCCAAGTGCAGTGCCTTTCGGGATGGTGTAGTTCACCTGCAATTGGGCTGCCATCTCGCCGTTGGGCTGCGTCGAATAGGTGTACATTGACGGCAGACTATGCGTGTGTGTATAATTAATAGGTGGGATGAAATTGATGTCCAAGTCATTTTGCTTGCCCGTATACATCGACTTAAAGCTCATGTTGTCGATGCGTTTCACCTGCAAAACGGCACCGAAGCCCTTCTGGGAATAACTCAGCGAAGCCATCAAGGCTTGGCCTTCCTTGTAGATGAAATTGTTGATGGCCGACGGGTCGTTGATTTTGTAGGCATACTCGGTGCTGAAGGCGAAATTGCCATAGCCCAAGTTGATGCGTGCAGCAGCGGCACCCACGTTTTCAGGGATGTTGTAGAACATACTTTGGTTGACCTGCTTCTTGCTGACAAAACTTCCTCCGATGCTCATTTTGAACTTGGAATCGTTGAGTGCTGTGATGCTTTGGTTCAAGTCCCATTCTGCATCCACGCCACGCACGATGCCACGATAGTCGTCTGTGGCGAAATTGCGCTCCAAATAAGGTGCCCAAAAATAACGCTGGCGGCCATACACGCCCTTTAAGGTTATGCCTTTTGCGGGACGCAGCACCACACGGGCGCCGCGCAGTGCATTATCCATGCCCAACGACCACTCCTCATAGGCGCGGAACACAAGGCCACTGCCGAATTGGTCGTAGATGTCGCCCACAGTCATGCCGATGAAACCGTTGTCGTAGGTGGCAAAGAAATTGGCCAATCCTACGCCGTTCAGTTCTTTTCGGAAACCGTTCATTTCAGGCAAAAACGCCTCGAAACGGATGCCTGCCGAGAAATTGCCGTTGGCATAATTCACTTTTCCGAAGCCGTTGATACCCAACTTCTTACCATTGAGGTCGGTGATGCCGATACCCTCATCGAGCATGTAATATTGCGCATCGGTCTGGAAACTGCCGCTCACTTGGCTGTTTTCAAGCAACGACTGAGCACCCGCCTTGAAACTTGCCGTCAAAGCGAGTGCGAGTAGAACGAGTATATGTTTTCGCATAACTTCTTGATTTACTTTTTCTTCTTTGCGATTTTCAGAATCTCTTCGTAAAGTTCGTCTTCGGCGCCTTCGAAGTAGCCAGTGTGTTGATAGACGATTTTGCCGTTGCCATCAATCAGGAAAGTGTGGGGCGGATTGCTCACGTTCATTGCGCGTTTGAGGTCGCTGTTCACGTCCAAAAGCACCTCAAATTCCCAGCCCTTGCCTTCCACGGTGGGCTTCACCTTGGCGGTCGAGCGCGAGTCGTCGATGCTGACCGAGTAAATCTTCACGCCGGTTTCGTCCTGCCAGTCTTGATACACGTCGTTCAGTGCGTTGTGCTCCTTGATGCAAGGACCGCACCAAGTGGCCCAAAACGTGAGGACGATGGGGTTGCCATTGTTCGACAGTTTTGAAATGTTCACGTCCTTGCCGTTCAAGTCCTTCAAAGAGACATTCGGCAGGTCCGATTTCGATTGCGCATGAAGACCCGTGAAAACCAAGGCCATCAGCACCAGTGTCATAAGTTTTTTCATAATAATTTGATATTTAAAGATTTAAGATTTCTAATTCAAAACTTCAAGATTTCAAGATTTTCGGCTGCCACAATGCGACAGCCCTACACCTCCTACTTCATACCTCCTACCTCACACTTCATACTTCATACCTCCTACCTCTCCTCAATCTGACAATACACCTCCAGCAACTTACAATACCGCTCCGCCCTGATGCTCACCTTTTTGATGGTGTTCGGAATCAGGACACATTCGCCCTGCTTTACAAAAACCGCGCCATTTTCCCAAACCAACGAAAAAAATCCTTCCGTGCAGAGCAAAATCACAAAGGAATCGAGGTTGCTGTAGTCCTTTTCCATCTCGCCCTGAAGTTGAAGCAAGTTGGTCACAAAATACTGACAATCAACCACGGGGACGGTTTTGTTCATCACATCTGGCACCTCGATTTTGTACTGGTCGGGGATATTGAAATCGATGGCCTCCACCGACTGCGGTATGTGCAATTTGCGGCTCATGCCCGCTTCATTAATGCGGTCCCAATCGTAAATG
The DNA here is from genome assembly GCA_902769815.1 of uncultured Bacteroidia bacterium. Lineage (GTDB taxonomy): Bacteria > Bacteroidota > Bacteroidia > Bacteroidales > F082 > Limimorpha. The sequence goes on from CACXQO010000124.1 coordinate 26,643, forward strand.
CGGTAGGTAGTGTCGGAAGTCTGTTGAATCTCCGCGACCATGATGTCAGGGCCAAGGGCGTGAACACGCCCCGCAGGGATGAAAAAGACATCGCCCGCTTCGACCTTCTCATAGTTCAATACTTCACGCAAAGTATTGTTCTTCATCACTTTGACATAATCCATCCGAGTCATTTCGCGATCGAAACCCATCACGAGTTCGGCATCCTTGTCGGCATGCATCACATACCACATTTCGGTTTTTCCATTGCCTATGCCACGTTTTTCAGCCAATTCGTCGTCGGGATGCACTTGCACCGAAAGCCAGTCGTTGGCATCGATGATTTTGAGCAGCAGCGGAAACTGCTCGCCATATTTGTCGAATACGCTTTCCCCAACCAAGTCGCTCATGAAAGTCTCTACCAAGTCGTTGATTTCGTCGCCCTCGAAGTCGCCATTGACCACTTGGCTCTGTTCGTCCCAAAGTCCAGAAAGCAGCCACACTTCGCCGCAATTGGGCAGCGGGCCATAGTCCATGCCAAGCACTTCCTTTATTTTTCGCCCGCCCCAGATTTTGTCCTTGAAAATGGGCTTGAACTTTAGGGGATAAAGTACAGTTTGCATCGCGCTTTGAAATTTCGGGGGCAAAGATAAGACTAAATCCTAAACATAGAGCAATTTTCCGTTAAGACATATCCTCCACGCGCACCCCGAGCTTTCGGAACAGGAAACGCTGACCAACAGGATCTTGAACGAATGGGTGAAACAAACCCAACCCGACCAAATCATTGAGAAAATAGGCGGCTACGGCTTGGCGGCTATATATAAAGGTGCAAAGCTTGGCAAGCGCATCCTCATCCGTGGCGACATCGATGCGCTCCACATCCCTGAGCCTAACGACTTGCCTTATCGCTCACAAAACCAAGGCGTTTCGCACAAATGCGGCCACGACGGCCACGCCACCATACTCTGCGGCTTGGCGCAATGGCTCGGCGAGCAACGCCCCGACCAAGGCGAAGTGGTCCTGCTTTTCCAACCCGCCGAAGAAACCGGTCAAGGCGCACAAGCCATCCTCAACGACCCTCAATTCGAGCAAATCAAGCCCGATGTGGCCTACGGGCTGCACAACCTGCCCGGTTTCGACAAAGGTAAAATTATGTTGAAGGATGGTTGCTTTGCGGCGGCTTCCTTCGGATTGAAACTCATCTTCGACGGTCGCACGGCACACGCCTCGCAGCCCGAAACGGGACACAGCCCTTCGGAGCTCTTGGCCTTGCTCATCCACCATTTGGAGAAAAAACGCGA
>CACXQO010000125.1 GCA_902769815.1 uncultured Bacteroidia bacterium
AAATCTGCCGAAAGGTAATTGCAAGAATTGCCAAGGATGTCGGTGGGTTCGCAGAAAGCGAAACGAAGCCGCTGCCTGTTGTCGATATTGCAGATATTTTGCCCGATGAGTCGTACTCGACCGCAGTCGTGCTTCATATATTCAGCCGATTTAGTGTAAACGAAATCATCGCTCACAAATTCAGGATTATCTCTAATGATTCCCTTTTCCGTAATCATCTTTCCTCTTATCAATTGGTGTTTGGTTGGTTTTGTCGTGATATACTGGCAGTTCAGGGTGAGGTCGAGTTCTCCTCGCTTGTTGCGGATGGTGGAAATTGTCCTCAAAGAAGGGTATTTTGAAAGTTTTTTCAAGATTATCCAATCTTTGTCTGATATCAAAGGAATCTCCATGTTTTTTGGAAACAATTCTTGTATCAGATGCAAACCGACTTTGAAAGACTTTCCGTTGGCCTCAATTGAAATATCGTCGGTTTGTCCTCCTTTTTGAAGGAAAAAGATGTTGGTGGCTTGAGTGACATTGTTCTCGAAAAGTTCAGCCTTTTCGGGAAAATAGGTAATGTGACGTACCTTGTTATGCAAGAGCAGATGCTTCCTGAGGTTGGTAGCCGACTGGTCGGCAAACAGAGTGGATGGACAAATGACCCCCAACTCTCCATTTGGTTTCAGCATTTGGAGCATCCGTTCAATAGATAGTTGGTACAAGTTGAGCATACCTTCTACGGAGTAGGAATATAGTTTTGATTTGCGATAAAACTCCACTTGTCGGCGCATATCATCCGCCAACTCGTCACTTGTTTTGTGACTAGGCTTAAGCACCAAATAAGGAGGATTGCTCACAATAGCGTCATATAAAAATGTTTCGGTTTCAGAAGCAAATAAACCGATTTCCTGTTGATTGGGCATTATTGTGTTTTCACATCTGACGTGTTCCGAAACCAGTCGCATGTTTTGCTCCGTAAGACTATCCAAAAAAGAGCAGGCCTTCAATCGGGTAATGTTCACAGCCACAGGATTGATATCGTTGGCATCAATACAATTGGTGACTGCGGTTTGGGCATCCACACCAGATTCTGTAAACACTCTAACCAATTCTTGATAGAAACGACCCGTGCCACATGCAAAATCGAGTATATGAGTGTTTGGTGAAATAGTATTGCTCTTCAATGTTTCAGCAACGATGTACTCTACAATGGGAGTTTGGGTATAAACAGCCCCACTCGCAATCATGTTTTCTTTCGAAACGCCCCTGACAACTTTCCCGTTTTTGATTTTGAAGTCACTATTCAAATAATGGATTTGTAGTTGTTCGCAAAGGTTGGGCAGCTCCTCAGGAGTGAAAAAAGGTTGGTATTGGGGCTGCAAGCCTTCAGTGACAAAATAAGATTTAACCCATCGCAAAGCATCAGACACGCCACGTTCTTCGAAATAGGTCAATATCAGATTCAAAACGAATTGCTTATGTGCCAATTCGGCACATTGCCTAATGTCTTTATGTTCAGACTTTTGAAACAATTCCAAGACCAACTCGTTTTCTGCATTTATTATTGACATATCGCTTTTTGAAAATGGTGTGCAAAAATACTCATTTTCCCGTCAATCCTGCAAAAAAACCACAACACATCATTTTTTTAAAAGATAAAGTGGCAAAATTGCGAAAAATTTCCGTTTACATCGAAAATAGTGGTAATTTTGCCGCTTTATTTCCTTTTAGCAGAAATTATTATGCACAAGATATTCTTACCAATTTACCGCTTCTTCTGCAACCATAAGGCCTTGATGTACATCATCATGGTGGCCTCTGTTGCGGTTTTCCTATTCTTCGGACTTCAACTGCACTACGAGGAAGACATCTCGAAACTGCTCCCCGAATCGAGCGTGGAAAGCCAATTGGCGTTCAGTTCCATCCAATTGAAGGACAAAATCTACATTCAGGTGACCTCTGCCAACGAGCCGCTTCCACCCCAAACATTGTGCGAACGGACGGATGAGTTTGTCGACTTGCTTTTCGAGAAGGACTCAACGAGCCACTTCATTTCCAATGTCTTATACCGCATGGAACCTGAAATGGCACTGAATGCCCTCGACTTCGTCATCGAGCACATCCCCTCCTTCATCGACACTTCGGCCTATCGCGGATTTGCGAAAGCGCTTGAACCCGAAGCCATTGAGAAGCAAATGTGGGTCAACTATGAGCAAATGATGGAAGACGAAACGGGCGAGCTCACCCAAGCCATCGCCTACGACCCGCTCAACTTGCGTGGCGTGGTGCTTGGTGAGGTGCTGCAAAGCGTTTCCACGGGCTACAACATCATCGATGGACACCTTTTCTGCCCCGACAGCACCGTGGCCCTCGCCTACCTCGCGCCGGCGTTCAAGTCGTTGGATTCCAAGGCTTCCACCGAGTTTAGCCGTATGCTATCGAAGGCGCAAATGGAATTTGAAGCCGAACATCCTGATGTAAAAGTACACGCGCATGGCGACCCCATCGGAAGCGTTTCAAACGCTGGCCGCATCCGTTCCGACCTTGTCCTGACGGTAGGCATCTCGCTCGTCCTGATTCTTATCCTTATCTGGCTGTGCTTCAGGAGTTTATCGTTCATTTGGGAACTGCTGTTGCCCATCATTTACGGCACGGCGTTCTCTATGGCCTGCATCTTTTGGATCAAAGGCGGAATGTCGCTCATGGCTCTTGGCTTGGGGGCGATAGTGCTGGGTGTGGCCATCAGTTATTGCCTGCATGTGCTGATTCACCATTTTTTTGTCGGTGACCCAGAAAGGCTACTTTCCGACGAATCGACGCCCGTGTTTTTGGGCTGCATCACCACGGTTGGCGCGTTTTGCAGTCTACTCTTCACCGAGAGCGACCTGCTCCGCGATTTCGGCATGTTCGCCTCGTTTGCGCTGTTGGGAAGCACCTTGTTCGCACTCATCTTCTTGCCGCATTTCCTGCCTAAACGTCACACCAACACCGACAGCAAGACCTTCAGAATCATCTCGCACCTCAACAACCTGCCCTTCGACCGCAATAAATGGTTCCTTGTACTCATTGTTGTGCTCGTGGTTATCGGTATCGTTTTCTCACCCAAAGTGAAGTTTGACAGCGACTTGCGCAACCTCGACTACAACTCGCCTGCCGAAGTGGAAGCCGAAAGCCTCTTCAACGAAAAGAACAACGACGGCTTCTTCCACCTCTATTTTGCCACCGTCAGCACCGACATCGACGAGGCTTTGGAGGCCGACAAGTCGCTGATGGTGATACTTGACACTTTGCATAAAAATAACATTGTACACAACTATACGAGTTTCATTCCCAAACTGTTTGTGACGATGGCCGACCAAGAACAGCGCATTGCCGCGTGGAACGAGTTTTGGACCGACGAGCGCAAAGCCTTCGCCATTGCGCAAGTCGACAAGGGCGCACATAACTTCGGCCTCGACCCCATGATGTTCTACGACTTCAAGGAGATGCTGAACGCTGACTATGAGCCTGCCTCGCTGATGGAAAGCGGTGTGGTGCCTGACAACCTTTTGGGCAACTTCATCGAGTGCAACGCCGACAACCAATATATGGTATTCACCGACGTTTCCATGCGTTTTGACGAGAAAGACATCGCCACCGACGCGCTCGTCACCAACCCCAAGACCTTCGTTTTGGAGCCGTTCTACTACTGCAAGAGCATGGTTGAAATCATCCACGACGACTTCAACATTGCCGTGTGGATTTCGTCGCTCTTCGTGCTGATTATCTTGCTGGTTTCGTTCCGCAACATCATCACGGCACTCCTTTCCTTCCTCCCGATGGTGCTCAGTTGGTTCATGGTGCAGGGCTACATGGTCTTGCTCGGCTTGGAATTCAACCTCATCAACATCGTCATTGCCACCTTCATCTTTGGCGTGGGCGTTGACTACAGCATCTTCATCACGGAAGGCCTGCTTGCCGAGGCGCGAACCGGCAGCCACGACATTCTGACTTGGCACAAAGTGGCCATCTTCTTCTCGGCGATCATCCTCGTCATCGTGACCGCTTCGTTGCTCTTTGCCGTGCATCCCGCCATCCGTTCCATCGGCCTCATCACCCTCATCGGCATGGCCTCGACCATCATGATTTCCTACTGTTTGCAGCCGTTTGCGTTCAGGCAGCTGATGAAGATTTCTTGGTATCGGAGGAGTGTGATGAAAAAGCGGAAGTAAGACTGTTCGCTTAGCGAATCTTTGAAAATCTTCAATTAATTGAAGAAATTCGTTTGAAAATCTTCAATGGAATGAAGATTTTTGTATTTTTGCAGTATAAAAACAGCGAAAACATGATACAAAGAGCATTGGCAAAAATGGTTGAAGCCTCGATGCAGCCCAATAAGGTGATGTTGGTGTTCGGAGCGCGAAGAGTAGGCAAAACCGTGATGATCAGGCAATTGGTTGAGCAATTCAATGGACGGGTTCTTTTTCTGAATGGGGAGGATGCCCTGACCGAAGAGATGTTCAACACCAGAACTGCCTCACACTACCGCCAACTTTTGACCGGGACCGATTGCCTCGTCATTGATGAAGCGCAAAACATCCCCGACATCGGAAAAATCCTGAAACTCATCGTCGATGAAGTGAAAGACATTCGTGTGTTGGTTTCAGGCTCTTCTTCTTTCGACTTGCGCAACCAAACCGGCGAGCCCTTGGTGGGCCGTTCACTCACTTTCCGCCTTTCCCCTTTGTCGGTGGGCGAAATGCTTTCGCAACAGCCGGCGGCGCAACTGCTTCTCGAATTAGACGAGCGTCTTGTTTACGGCAGCTATCCCGAACTGCTCTCCATCCCCGATTTCGAACGGAAGCAAGTCTATCTCACCGAACTTGCCCAGTCATATCTGCTGAAAGACATCCTCACCCTGGACGGCATCAAAAACTCCGGAAAGATGTTCAACCTGCTCCGGCTGGTGGCATTCCAAGCAGGCAGCGAAGTATCGTATGAGGAACTGGGCAAGCAGTTGGCCTTGAGCCGCAACACCGTGGAGAAATATTTGGACCTGCTGACGAAAACTTTCATCATCTATCGTCTCCCCGCTTTCTCACGCAACCCAAGGAAGGAGGTCAGTAAGGCGGGCAAGTGGTTTTTCTATGACAACGGCATCCGCAACGCTGTCATCGGCGACTTCCGTCCGCTTGCGCTCAGGCAAGACACGGGTGCATTGTGGGAGAATTTCCTGATTTCGGAACGCATCAAGATGAACGACAACCTGCTCCAACGCGCAGAGTATTATTTTTGGCGCACCTACTCGGGACAGGAAATCGACCTGATTGAAGAACGCAACGGCGAGTTGAAAACATTTGAGTTCAAATGGGGCAACAAGAATCCCAAGGTGCCTGCCTCGTTCAAGGAAACCTATCCCGATGTTCCGTTTTCGGTTGTCACCCGTTCCAATTTTGTGGACTTCTGCACAGGAAATCTTTGAAAATCTTCAATTAATTGAAGAAATTCGTTTGAAAATCTTCAATGGAATGAAGATTTTATACCGTATTATCGGCAGGGTTCATACCGAATTATCGGCAGGGGTTTACACCGCCTGCCTGATGTATTGCCAACCTTTCAGGGTTCCCCCTCGTACCGCCAAAGTCCTGAAAGGACGGCCCGAACCCAAGCAGGCGACGCCAGTCCCTGCTTGCAACGGAATGAAAACACGCTTTCCTGACGAAAACGATAAAACAAGGCGACCCTCAAAAATGAAGGCCGCCTTTTCCGGATTTGATTAGGTTGGTTTTATATCGTTCCCGCATTGCAAATGCTCATATTCACGCCTTCCGAGTGTGATGAAGAAAGGTAAAACGAAAAATACCGCAAAAACATAAAACAAATTGCCACAAAAACATAAAGTAAAATACCACAAAAACATAAAACAAAATACCACAAAAACACAAAATTCCATTGCGGTATTGAATTATTTATTACCTTTGCACCAAATAATTAGAGATGTTTTTGTATGGATTATTTACATCGTGTTTTTGACACCCAATTATCTGAATATTTAGACGCTTTCGGAGCCGTGTTGATTGAAGGCCCGAAATGGTGCGGAAAGACCACCACTGCCATGCAACAAGCCAAGAGTGTCCTGAAAATGCAGGAGCCTGATCACATTGAGGCCAATTTGGCCACGGCCCAAACTAAACCTTCCATTCTATTGAAAGGAGCCACGCCTCGGTTGCTTGACGAATGGCAGGTTGCACCCGTCTTGTGGGACGCTGTCAGGACGATGGTGGATGACCGCGGCGAACCAGGACAGTTTATTCTGACCGGTTCAAACGCCGTTGACCGCACAAAAATCAGGCATAGTGGAACAGGAAGAATCGCAAGGCTGAAGATGTTGCCAATGAGTCTGTTCGAGTCAATGGAGTCGAACGGAAGCGTATCTTTGCACCAACTTTTCGACGACCCCAACCTCGACATTGACGGCATCCCATCGGATTTGAGCATTGAGCGGCTTGTGTTTGCCGCCTGCCGTGGCGGTTGGCCCGCATCATTGAGCAGAAAGACGGACAAGGCGCAACTACTGATAGCCAAAAACTACATTACGACCGTCTGCGAGGTGGACATCCAAAACATTGACGGTGTCAACCGCAGTGCCAGTCTCACACACGCCATTTTGCGCTCGTATGCCCGCAACCTGTCCACGCTGGCTAAGAAGAAAAGCATTGTGGATGATGTCGTTGCAACGGCTGAGAGCCTCTCTTTGCCCACCTTTGACGATTACCAACAAGCCTTGCAGAAATTGTTTCTCATTCAGGACATTGAGGCTTGGAGTCCAGCCATTCGCTCCAAGAGTGCCATCAGAAGCGGCTTGAAGCGCGAACTTGCAGACCCGTCAATGGCGGTTGCGGCTCTGGGCCTGTCACCCGATGTGCTGATGACCGACATGAAAACTTTCGGATTCATCTTCGAATGT
>CACXQO010000126.1 GCA_902769815.1 uncultured Bacteroidia bacterium
GACATTCTCACTTGTGAGTAGCCGGCTGTGGCCACCAACAAAACAAGTGCTAAAGTAAATAACTTCTTCATTTTGAAAGATTTTAATTAATAATTAGTTAGTTGTTTGTTGTTTGTTGCAATATTATTTGGGGGCAAAGATAGTGTTTTTTTTGAAAACGCAAGCGTTTTTGCAAAAAAAAAGGAGGCCGAAGCCTCCAAATCAATTAAAATGACTAACTAAGACTTATTTCACAACGAACTTCATCGTATTTTCATAGCCGTTGGCCTTCACAGTAACGAAGTAGATGCCGCTGCTGAGGTCGCTGGTGCTGATGTTCGTGGTGTTGATGCCCGTGTTGAGGTTCACTTGCTGCTCCATCACCTTCTGGCCCATCAGGTTGAACACGCTGACGCTCATTTCTGACGACTGCGAAGCGTTCACTTCGAGGTTCAGCACGTCGGTGGCGGGGTTGGGATACACGCGGGTGGTGGTCATCGGGTTGATGGCGTTGTGCTCTTCAACAGCCCAAGTTTCCAGACCGGGATCTTCGGGTGAAGGAACAACCTTCACAGCCCAGATGTAGTTTTCGGTCAGGTCACCACCGTTGCTGTTCGGGTAGTTGTCGGCGTCGATGTCGAGGTAGAGGCCTTGCTTGTCGTCCTCTGAATAACCGACCCAGAATTCGCCGTTGTAGGCTCTGGTGGCGGCAAAGGTAGGATAAACCTCCGACAGTTCGTGGTCGAAGCCATAGCTCAGGTTGTAGACGTCTTCGAACCAAGTGCCGGTGTAGTCTCTGAGTGTTACCCAAGCGCTTCTTAAAGCATGGTCTACGCTTCCCGTACCGTTACTATGTCTAACTTCTGAAAGCGTGTTGTAAACGATGGCGACATTGCCTTGTTCGTCAACGGAAACACCAGGCATTGTTGAAACGCCATAAGAACGGTAATGCCAAGCAGCATCAACGCCCAAAATAAAATCAGTATTCCACTCGCCGTCGCCGTCTTCATCGACTTGATAGCCAAACCAGTTCAAGTTATTGGAACCCATGGCGATAATCATGTTGTAAAGACGCTCGATATTCAGTGAGTTGCAGATACCATCGCCGCCGTTGAGCAGCCAGTTGGGGTCTTCAGCAACCAAGGCAGCATCGCCACTCCAGTCGCCGAACAGCGGAATTTCGTGACCGCCTTGTTCGTTGGTGAAGTTGGAATTCCAGTAAACGATGCCGTGGTTGTAGACCTTCCAATAGTTGTATTGGGTGGCACTGGAAGGACGCCAGGCAAACAGGCCGAAGGCGCAGTGCACAGTGCCGTTGTTGTCGATGGCGATGCTGTGCGAGTTGTCGCTGGTGAACAGGGTGTCGGCCATGCCATCCGGATAGTCGTCAAAGTCGATGGCATGGACGGGATTGCCGTTTTGTTTTACACACAAAGGAGCCACAATCTGGCGTTCCCAAGTGGCACCGTTGTCGTGCGAAATCATGTAGAACACGTCGGTGGTGTAGGAGGCGAACATGCAGGCCACATTGTTGCCGTTGGCGGCCAGCACATAGTCGTCAGCACTGAGTTGGTTGCGATAGTCGCCATCGAGGTCGTTGTCGAGGCCGGGGAAGTCGTTCATTTCAGCGGGAATGTCCCAATTGCCGTTTTCGTGCTTGACGCGGACATAGTAGATGTGGTTGTCCAAGGAACCATCGGGCATGCTGATTTGCTTGCACATCACAATGTGGATGTACTCATCGTTGGGGCCGCTGCAGACCACTCTCGGCCAAGTGGGAGCACCGAAGTCGTTGCCCCAGTTGTAGATGAGTTCCCAGTCGCCTTGACCCTTGGTGGGACGATAGTACAGGTTGACGCCAGTGGCGTGAGAAGCGAGGACTTCGCCATCACCGCAAGCGGCGATGCTCGGCCAGCCCGACTTCATGGGTTCTTGACGCACCTCGGGGAAATCGCCGAAACCGCCATCATAGTAGTTGTAACCGGTACCACGGTCGGGGAAACTGGAGACGCCCGAGGGATCCCAAGTGGCAGTGATGGCAACAGTGCCGTCAGCCCAAGAGGCCATACGGTTGCCGAGGGCTGAGTTCGACTGAAGGTCGTAGTTGGTGTACATGGTCATTTCTTCTTCATAACCTCTGTTGCGGTTGGAGGTTTGGACCATGTGCTGGGGCATGTTGAATTGCATGCCTTGGGCTTGTGAACCGTCAGCGATTCTGAGTTCGCTGGGTTTCTGGGCGGTGGCACTCGCATTCTTCATCGCGGTGCTCACGTTTACTCTTTGTGCAAAGCCGGTCATTGCGACGGCCATTGCGAGCGACACGAATAAAACTTTCTTCATGGTGATTTTGTTTTGATTAGGTAATTGATAATTGTGTTTTAGTCTTTCTATTTGGGCTGCAAATATAGTCATTTTGGAAATAATAACACCCAAAACGACTTTTTTTTTACATTTTTTGGGGAACAGCAATTTTTGTGCCAGAAAAAACTTGCACCAGTAACATTTCGCTTCCACACGCGCTTCGCGTCATTGCGAGGCACGAAGCAATCCACAAAGTAGGACACGCTTCGCGTCATTGCGAGGCACGAAGCAATCCAGAACAACATCTTTTTTGGCTTTCATAAACTGAAAAACCATATTTTTGCAATCAAAACAAAACCCATGAACACAAATCGCAAAGGATACGTCTACATTCTTTTTAACCAACGCAATGGCACGTTATATACAGGTGTGACATCATTTTTGAAACGTCGTGTCTATGAGCACAAGACCAAAATTCATCCTGAAAGTTTTACGGCAAAGTATTCAGTTGATAAATTGGGGTATTTCGAGGAATTTGTTTCCATCAAAGAGGCAATAGCAAGAGAGAAGCAGATAAAAGGAGGCTCAAGGGCTGCGAAGTTGGCTTTGGTTGAGGCAATGAATCCAAACTGGGAGGATTTGTTCGATTCGTTGTAGTTGTTTGTCTGGATTGCTTCGTCGTTCCTCCTCGCAATGACGCGAAGCGGCGCAATAGACAAAGCACTATAGTTGTTTGTCTGGATTGCTTCGTCGTTCCTCCTCGCAATGACGCAAAGCGACACAATAGACAAAGCACAGCAAAAAAAGTTTTTCGCTATTGCGAAACAAAAAAGTATTATTCCTACTTTTACAGCGTCAAAAATCTCATTCAATATGAAAAAACTATTACTACCTTTACTCTTAATGGCTTTGGCGGCTTGCTCGACGACACCCAAGGCCGACTATGTAGCCGACCCCGCCAATTATGTTGACCCGTTCATCGGGACGGGCGGCCACGGCCACACCTTCCCGGGCGCGACGGTGCCCTTCGGCATGGTGCAGTTCAGCCCCGACACAAGAATGAACGACTGGGACGGCTGCTCGGGCTACCACACCTCCGACCACACCATCCTCGGCTTCAGCACCACCCACCTCAGCGGAACGGGCTGCTCCGACTATGGCGACTTCCGCTTCATGCCCATCGTCGGAGAAGTGAAAAACGACAAAGGTGATGAAGAAAACACCGCTTCGGGCTATCGTTCAGCGTTCAAACATGAGAACGAGGATGCCAAGGCGGGTTATTATGCCGTGCTGCTCGATGATTACAACACCAAAGTGGAACTCACTACTGGCGACCGTGTCGGGATGATGCGCTGCACCTTCCCCAAGAGCGACAACGCGCACCTGTTTTTGGACATGGTGGAAGGCGTGAACGATGAGTTTGTTTACGACTCGTGGCTCCAAGTGGAGGGCGACAATGCCATCAGCGGTTTCCGCCGCACAAGAGATTGGGCAAAAGAGCAACATCTCTATTTCTACGCCGAGTTCTCGAAGCCTTTCAAGAGCCACACCTTTATTAATAAGGGCGTTCCGACCGAGGAGAAGCGCGTGGAAAGCGACTTCATCAAGGCTTGGTTCGACTTCGATACCGAGGAAAATGAGCAAATCGTGATACGTATCGCCATTTCCGCCGTCGATGTGGAAGGCGCAAAGAACAACCTGAACAACGAATTGGCAGCCAACGACTTCGATTTCGATGCCTTGAAGCAGAAAGCCTTCGACAAATGGAACACCGAACTGAAACGTTACGCTGTGAGCGACCCCAACGAATCGAACAAGACGGTTTTCTATTCTGCATTGTATCACGCCATGGTTGCCCCCAACCTCTTCAGCGATGCAGATGGCCGCTATCGTGCCCACGATTTGAAGGTTTACAAGTCGGAAAGACCTGTCTATACGGTGTTTTCGCTTTGGGACACCTTCCGCAGCCTGCATCCCTTGTTCAGCCTCATGCAGCGCGAGCGCACCCTCGATTTCATCAACACCTTTATTAATAAATACGAAACCAACCCGCACCATATCCTGCCCGTTTGGGAATTGGCCGCCAACGAAACCTACTGCATGATTGGCAACCACGCCATCCCCGTCATTGCCGACGCCTATTTTGCCGGCATTCGTGACTTCGACACGGAGAAGGCTTTGGAAGCAATGGTGGCAAGCCAGAAAGACGACTTCCGTGGCATGGGAGCTTACATGAAATACGGCTACATTCCGATTGAAGTCGAGGGCGAAGCCACTTCAAAGACCCTCGAATATGCCTACGACGACTGGTGCGTGGCCCGCATGGCCGAGGCTATGGGCAAACAAGACATCGCCAAGGAATTCTACACCCGTGCGCAAGCCTATAAGAACATCTACAATCCTGAGAACCAGTTCTTCCAAGGCCGCAGAAACGGAGGCTGGATGCGTCCCTTCGACCCTGCACAGGTGAATTTCACCCTGACCGAGGCCAATTCCTACCAATATGGTTTCTTTGTTCCCCAGGACGTGAACGGCCACATTGACCTGATGGGAGGAATGGACAGTTACAAAGCCAAACTCGACGGCCTTTTCAACGCGCCCTCCGACTTGACGGGTCGTGTGCAGCCCGACATCACGGGGCTCATCGGGCAATATGCCCACGGTAACGAGCCGAGCCATAACACCGTGTATATGTACAACTTCGTCGGCCAGCCGACCATGACACAAAAGTATGTGAAACAAGTGATGGACGACTTCTATACCGACCGTCGCGACGGTTATTCAGGCAACGAGGACTGCGGCCAAATGTCGGCTTGGGCGGTGTTTTCGTGCATGGGCTTCTACCCGGCCACACCCGCTTCGGGCTATTATGTCTTGGGCGTGCCGCGCTTTGAAAGAACCAAATTGACCTTCGAGAACGGCAAGCAGTTTGAAGTGGTTGCCAAAAACTTGAGCGAGCAAAACTGCTATGTGAAGTCGGTGAAACTGAACGGCAAACCCTTGGAACGCAGTTACATCACCTTTGAGGAAGTCTACAATGGCGGCACTTTGGAGTTCACCATGACCAACGAGACCAACTCCACTTGGGCCACGCAGCCTGAGAATTGCCCCGAGGTGCGTATCCCCAACGAGAGCATCGTCATCGTCCCGACCATCAACGCGACTTCTGACACCTTCTTCGACAGTCTCATGGTTAGCATGAGCCATCCCATTGAGGGCGTGGAAATCCATTACACTTTGGATGGCAGCACCCCGAATGAGGGCAGTCCTGTCTTTGGGCAGCCCATCTGCTTGAAGCAATCTACAACGGTGAAAGCCGCCGCACTGCAAAACGGTCGCTGGAGCCAAGTGATGGATGCAAATTACTATCTGATTGACGCGCGTCATTCGGTGAAGTTGGAGAATCCTTACAACGAACAATACGCTGCGGGCGGCCTCAAGGCCCTCATCGATCACCAACGCGGCGGTGAGAATTTCCGCACCGGCTCATGGCAGGGCTATTATGGTGTCGACCTCATTGCCACGGTCGATTTGGGCGTTTCGAAACGCATCAACCGATTGGCAGGCAGTTTCTTGCAAGAGGCCTACTCATGGATTTGGATGCCGAAAGAAGTGGAATACTTTGTTTCTGAAGACGGCAAGAATTTCCGCAGCGTGGGCAAGGTGAAGAACGAATTGCCCGTGGATGTCGACGGTGCCTTTGTGCAGGAGATGGAGGTGAGACCGCGCACCAACGCCCGCTATGTGAAGATGGTGGCAAAGACCATCGGCGTTTGTCCCGAAGGACATGTCGGAGCAGGCCAAAAGGCTTGGATATTCTGTGATGAAATTGTGATAGAATAAGGACACGCTTTGCGTCACTGCGAGGCACGAAGCAGTCTATACAATAAACTTAATCCCTGGATTGCTTCGTCGTTCCTCCTCGCAAAGACGCGAAGCGACGAAATAGACAACAATAAATCTTTAAATCTGAAAATATGAAAGAATCCATCGTAATTCTCGCTGGCGGCGGTCCTGCCCCCGGCATCAACACGGTCATCAGCACCGTGGCCAAGACCTTCCTTAAGAGCGGTTATCGCGTACTCGGCCTCAACGAAGGCTATAAAAACCTCTTCAAGCCCAATCCCGATGTGGTGGAAATGGACTTCCTCTATGCCGACGCCATCCTCAAACGTGGCGGTTCGGCTTTGAAGATGAGCCGCTACAAACCTAAGAATGAGGAGTTTAATACCGAATTTTTCGTGAAAAACAACATCAAACTGTTGGTCACCATTGGCGGTGACGATACCGCTTCGACGGCCAACCGCATCTCGAAGTTCTTGGCAAACAGTGGTGTCCCGATTCAGAACATCCACGTTCCCAAGACCATCGACAACGACCTGCCTTTGCCCGATGGCAGCCCGACCTTTGGCTACTATTCGGCCAAGGATGCCGCTGTGCATTTGGTGCAGACCATCTACGAAGATGCCCGCACCAGCGGCAACTGGTTCGTCATCTCCGCGATGGGTCGCGAGGCCGGCCATTTGGCTTTCGGCATGACTTCGGCCTGCCACTGCCCGATGGTGGTCATCCCTGAAATGTTCAACAAGGCGGAAGTCACA
>CACXQO010000127.1 GCA_902769815.1 uncultured Bacteroidia bacterium
TTGCTTTTTTTCGGCTTCGTTGAACAAAGGCACGGGAACAAGGGTGCAAAAACGGTTGTCGACCACACAACTCACAGATTGGAAAGCATTGTTGTTCAATCCTTTGGTTTCCAATGCTTGTTCCAAGGTGCGGAACAAGTCGTCGCCATCCATCTGAGAGTCCGACAAGTAGCACTCAAAGGCGACAATAGCCTGAGATTGGGTGTCGAGAAGGGCATAAGAAAGACCATCCAACGCGAATTGGATGGCCATTCTGTATTGCGACGACTTCCCGGCATCAAACTTCTCGCCAAATAGGGAGATATGCGGATTCAATGATGCCGTCATTCATCATGCGTTTAGAGTTTCTCCCAGTTGCCGTCGGTGGTGGCTTCTTCCATCGAGCCGACCTTTAAACCGGCGTAGCGGTTGATGCTTTCCTTTTCGGCCTTGGCATTGTCGCGGCGTTGGTTCCATTCCTTTTCGTTGAAGGCATCACCTGGCGTGGCCAAATAGACCTCGTAAGGCGTGCGGGCCTCGAATACGGGAATGTCGATACCATTACGCGGAATGAATCCAGCTGCAAGCTCAAATTGTTGTTGCGGTTGGCTGAACGGCACCCACTTGATGTCGTTGATGTTGAAATTGGCGCGGCCAGCTTTCAGGGAGTCCATCACTTTCACGAAACCGATGGTGTCGTTGATGGTGCGGGTGAAGGTGGTGTCGGTCGGGTCGGGAACGATTTTCACGATCGGAATTTCAGCCGTTTGGCAGAATCTAATCAAGGTGTCAAAGGATGTCGATGAGGCGTTCAACGACTTGGGTTTCACGAGTTTTTTGCTCATGGTTGAACTTGATGGGAGCCTGGATGCTCTTGACGACTTGCACTGCCAAAAGCACGATGATGGCAAACAGTGCGATGTTGATGACGATGGATAAACCTTTTTTCATTTTAGTATGATTTTCTAATTATTTGCTGTTTGTTTGGCCGCAAAGTTAGGATTTTTTCTCTTATGTCGGACAAAAAATTTCGCTACAATTTAAAAATGGATTTTATGGTAGTCTAAGTATTTGTCGTCCAAATATTTGCGAATCTTGTCGGCAAGAACAATGAAAACCTGAAGCTCGTTTTTCTCCAGCCAATCAGTTGCATCTTCGTCCCGATTGACGGCTTTTGCGAAGGCGAGATTGACCTCGAAATGGTTTTTCAGGAGCCATTGCTCGGCTTTTTCTTCCTTGTCGATGACGCTGTCGATGGCGGCGAGTTGCGGGAAATTGTGCTCCATGAGCCAATCCTTGGCCTTGGTGTCGCCCTGAATGGTGCGGCTCAGTGCGCCCAATTCGGGATAGCCGTTGCGCATCAGCCACTCGAAGAACTCGTCGCCCTCCGGCTCGAAGGTGCAGCCGAAAGCCATCAGTATTTTTATGGGGTAGTGGGTCATCAACGAATCCTATAAACTCCGTCTGTCTTGGTCACAGTGAAATCAAACACGGCGGCGATGGTTTCAATCACCTCATCAACGGAATCTTCGTCGGTGAAACGGGCGGTGAGTTTCTTGGAAGCGCATGATTCGTCAAGGTCAATCTTGACTTGGTAGATGTATTCCAAAGTCTCTACAATCGTCGAAAGGCTGACGTTGTTGAAGTCAAGAACGCGGTCGTTCAGCAGTTCTTCTTCCTTCACTTCGGGATAGGTCATCGCTTTCAATGCACCGTCGGCGACATTCAAGACACCGCGCTCGCCCGGATTGATTTCAATTTGCGACAACTCGCGGCCTTTCTGGTCGAAAGCGGTCATGCGCACCTTGCCTGTGTAAAGGTCGAGCAAGTAACGATTGTCGTTTTTGTCGGCATCCAAAAGGAATGAAGTGCCCAACACCTCAATATCCATGCTGCCGCAATGGATCACGAAGGGCTTGCTCTCGTCTTTCACGACATCGAAATAGGCCTTGCCTTCGAAATTAATGGCACGTTCGCCCTTGGCGAAATGCTTCGGGTGGCTGATTTCCGAAACGCCGTTGAAGGCTACCGAAGTGCCGTCAGGGAGCGTGTAGGCCGTCTCGGAATCCCAATCGTTGGAGGCCAAAGTGACCGTTGGGTTCGACCGCGATACGAGGAAGCCCATGAACAAGGCCACCACGACAGAAGCCGCAATGCCCGAAACATACTTGTAATTCCTGCGCAACCACGGCATCTGAACCACCTTGGTTTCCTCCTCCAAAGCCTCAATCTTGGTGTTGACCGCATCAAGTGCAGCGTCCACATCCAAAACTTCAGGCAGGGCGAAATCGGTGAGAAGCCAAACTTCCTTGAACGACTCGAAATAAGTTCGGTTTTCGTCCGACTCGGCTATCCACGAAAGCAATTCAAGAGCCTCCTCCTGCGAGCATTGCCCGTCAAGGTAACTCTTGATTAATGCATCATATTTTTCGCTTACCGAGTTCATTCCTATTTCGTTTACATCAATAAGACTAACAACTTCTCTTTTACCCTTAGTCTTTTTTGAAATATTTTGAAGTTTTTCTCAACTCGTTCAAATATAATCCTTTAGCCCTTCCCTGAGTTGCTTGATGGCCGCGCTCATGTGGGCTTCAACGGTCTTTTGCGAAAGACCCAATTTCGTTGCGATTTCGGCGTATTTCAGTCCGTCGAAACGGCTGGCGAGGAATACTTCGCGGCGTTTCGGGGGCATGTCGGACAGGATTTTTTGGTAGGACGATTCCAAATTGTTGGATTGCAGCGTTTCCGAAGGGTCGGCTTCGTCTGTTTCGTTGCTGTAAATCCGCAAGTGGGCTTCGGCGTGGGCGCGCTCTTTATTAATATAGGTGAGCGCCGAATTGCGCACCGCGCTCATCAGGTAGGAATCGAGCGAGGAGGAAATGGACAGTTTTTGGCGGCCCGTCCACAACTTGACAAACAGGTCCTGAACGATTTCGGCGGCTTCGTCTTGGTCGCCGACAAAACGGATGCAAAAGCGCACCAAAGGCGTGTAGTAGCGGCGGAAAATCTGGTTGAACGATTCCCTGTCGCCAGCCTTCATCTTTTCGACCAAAATGCTCAGTTCGCTTTCGTTCATTGCAATTAATGTCATTAATGCGGCGGACAAAACCGACGGCAAAGGTACGCAATTTTGTAAAACGCCGTCCAAAAGTATTGAAAAACGGGTGGGAGAGAAGCGTAGAGAATCCAATTCGGACGATTTTGAAGATATTGCAAAATGCTGATAATGAAAAATATATGTTTGAAAAATACAGAAAGTGAAGAAAAAAGTTGAGAAAAACGAAAAGAAAATCTTGACCGATTGAAAAAAGTTGTATTTTTGCAGTCCGAAAAAATAGAGAGTCAGTATCTAATTAAAAGATATCGAGAAATGTACGCAATAGTAGAAATCGCAGGACAACAGTTCAAAGTGACGAAGGGACAACAGATTTTCGTCAACAGACTGCACGAAGAAGAAGGAAGCAAGGTTTCTTTCGACAAGGTATTATTAATCGGAAACGAAGGTTCGACGAAAGTGGGAGCCCCGACGGTAGCCGGCGCCAATGTCGAAGCCACTGTGTTGCAGCACTGCAAGGGCAACAAGATCATCGTTTTCAAGAAGAAGAGAAGAAAAGGCTATCAGAAGTCTAACGGTCACCGTCAGTATCTGAGCCAGATTCAAATTGAGAACATCACTGAATAAAAACCCGAAAAAACTAAAGAGATATGGCACACAAAAAAGGTGTAGGTAGTTCTGAGAACGGTCGTGAGTCAGCGAGTAAGCGACTCGGAGTGAAACTTTTCGGTGGACAAGCCGCCATTGCTGGCAACATCATCGTGCGTCAGCGCGGCACGAAGCACTATCCCGGCAAGAATGTCGGCATGGGCAGAGACCACACGTTATATGCTTTATGTGATGGCATCGTCGAGTTCAGGAAGAAGAGAGAAGGCAAGTCTTTCGTCTCCATCCTCCCCGTCGAAGGTCAAGTCACCGAATAAGCATTTCGCAACATAAAACTAATCCCGGCCATCATTGCGATAGTCGGGATTTTTGTATTTTTGCGCTCTAATCAACAACAACCGATTCCATGAATCTGAGATTAATGACAAAAGCGATGCTCGTCGGCGGCTTGGTGGCCATAGTTTTGGCCTTGGGCGGCTGCCATAATGCACCCAAGACCAATATCGAGAGGATCGACGACCTGAAAAAGCAGGTGCAAGCCGATGCAAAAACCTTGCAAAGCATTGAAAACAAGGAGTTTGTAATCCTTCAAAAAGATTTCAAGGCTTGCGACTCGATGCTGCAATTCCAAAGCCCAGAGCAAGTAGACAAATCTTTTGAGACTTTGCGACTGGTGCAGGCCTATATTGAGCAATTCCGCATCACTAAACCTGCGATGCAGGCCGAGATGGACTCCACCCTGCGCCAACTCGACCGTCTCCGTGCCGATGCCGAAATCCATTATCCATCCGATTCATTAATAACGGTTTATATCGACGACGAAACGAAATATGTGGAAAGGTTGGGCAACCAAGTGCGCTATTTCCAAGACCGTTTCGGCACCTGCCAAGAGAACCTTAAAGCCCTGAAGAAACAAAAATAACCCGCCATGAAACACCGCTGGATTTTCGTTCTTTTGATTAATGTCGCCTTCGTCCTTTCGGCGAGCGGGCAAGTTGACATGCCGCCCAAGGGGAAGAAACTCGATGCGCGGCAGAAGGAGCAGATTCAGATTGATGACCAATTGGCCACACAATATTACCGCGATCAAGACTACGAAAAAGCCCGCGACCTGTACGCGAAACTCTATGAAAAATCGGGACAAACGGGTTATTTCCAGCAACTTATCGAATGTCTGATTAATTTGAAGGACTACGACAGGGCTGAGAAAGAACTCAAGTCGATGGCGAAGAAAAACCCGACTTATTACAAGGCCGTTGCCGACCTCGTTTATGTCTACACTTTGCAAGGTAAGTCCGACAAGGCCAAAAGGCAGTTCAACGAAATCATGAAAGACTTGCCTGCCAATGCCGGCATCATTCGCAGCATCAGTTATGCTTTCCAAAATCGTGGACTTAACGATATGGCTATGAGTGTTTTGGAGAAAGGCAACACCCTTTTGGACGGCAAGGAAACCTTCTACATGGATCAAGCCTACCTCAACCAGTCATCGGCCAACTATCAAGAGGCGTTCAGGTACTATTTTTTGGAGTTGGAAGCCCATCCCGGTCAATACAACAATATCCGTAACCGCCTGCAAACCATGATGTTCTACGATGTGAACAACAGCATTTCGGACGAGTTGCGCATTGCCCTGCTGCGGCAAACCCAAGACAAACCTGACAATTTGGAGTATGCCCAACTTTTGGTTTGGTTTGCCCTGCAACAGGAGGATTACGACATTGCCCTTGCCCAATGCCAAAGCATCGACCGCAAGACCCACGACCAAGACGCGCAAATCAATAATTTGGCTGGCATTTGCCTGAACAACAAGCAATTCGACATTGCCAAGCAAGGCTATGACTATATTTTGGATAAGGGCAAAAGCGGTCCGTTTTATGGGCAAGCATTGACGGGAACCATTAAGGCCGACTATTTGAGGCTGAAGGCAGAGAACAATGCCGATGCAAAAGCATACGAGCGTTTGTCGAAGCGCATTAACGATGCCTATAACGACATCAATTCCAACGACTTGACAAGACTCACCTTGATTCAGGCTGACATCATGGCCTATCAACTCGACCAGACGGACGAGGCTGTTTCTCTGCTGACGAAAACGATGGAACAAGTTGGGGGCAAGCAAGACAAGGCCGAACTCAAACTGAAATTGGCCGACATTTATCTGCACGAAGACGAAGTTTGGGAAGCCACCTTGTTATACAGTCAGGTCGACAAGAGCATGAAAGAAGAGCCGCTTGGCCACGAAGCCCGTTTCAAGAACGCCCAACTGCGCTATTTCATCGGCGAATACGAGTGGGCCGAGAGCCAGTTGAAGGTGCTGAAAGCCGCCACCTCGAAACTCATCGCCAACGATGCCATGACGCTCTCGTTGGTCATAAAGGACAATCTTGAAGCGGACTCTACAGGCATGGAACTCAACCTTTTGGCTCGTGTTGATTATAGGATTTACCAGCAGCGAGAAGACGAAGCCATCACCTTGCTTGACGTGATTATCGCCAACGGAAACGAGGTCAGCAAACCACATGCACTGTTCCGCAAAGGCGAGATTGCCGAAAAGCGGAAGGAGTTTGAGGCCGCCGAACAGTTGTATTTGCAAATTGTGGAGCAATATCCCGAAAGTTACATGGCCGATGCCGCCCTGATGCACGCCGCATTAATTGAGCAAAGCCATTTGAAAAACAAGGAATTGGCCAAGCAACATTACGAAAAACTGATTGACGAATACCCAACGAGCATTTATACCGCGCAAGCGAAAAAGAACTACAGAAAATTGTAATAAACTACGGATTACACAGATGAAACAGATTTCCGACAATGAAATTCAGAGGCACAAGTGCCAATTGGTACAGATTCCTGCCATCAGCAAATAATCTATCTGTAAAAATCAGGAGCTTGCGACCCACAATTTTCGGAAATGAATCGGTAAAATCTGTCAAATCTGTAGTTAAATAAATGAACGACAATGTATGATGTTAGACCCAAGAAAGCCTTAGGCCAGCATTTTTTGATTGACCAGAATATCGCCCAGCGCATCGTTGAGCAATTGTCGCCCGATGTGGAAAGCGTTATCGAAGTGGGTGCTGGCACGGGTGTTTTGACCCAATATTTGGTGCAAAACGTCCTCGATAAGTTCCACGTCATCGAAATCGACAAGGAGTCCATCGCCTATTTGGAGAAACATTTCCCCATGCTAGGTGACCGGCTGATTGAGGGCGACTTCCTTCGTACCGACCTCAGCCAGTTCGGGAAACAAAACATGGCCGTCATTGGGAATTTCCCATACAACATCAGCAGCCAGATTTTCTTCCAAGTGCTGAAATACAAGGAACAAGTCGTTGAAGTTGTGGGTATGGTGCAAAAGGAAATGGCAGAAAGAATGGCCGCCAAGGAAGGCAGCAAGACCTACGGCATCTTGAGTGTGCTGATGCAGGCTTGGTACGACATCGAATATCTTTTCACCGTTCAGGAGAACGTTTTCAACCCGCCTCCGAAGGTGAAATCTGCCGTCATCAAGATGCGGCGCAATGCCGTCACCGACTTGGGCTGCGACGAGAAGCTGTTTGTGAGCATCGTCAAGCAGGCCTTCAACCAACGCCGCAAGACGATGCGCAACTCACTGCGCCCGATGCTCCGCCCCGAAATCATCGAAAACGAGGTCTTCAACAAGCGACCCGAGCAACTTTCAGTACAGGAGTTCATTGATTTGACGAATTTGATTGGAGCAAATCCCATCGGATAACATCTTTTTTTCGGAAAAAAGCCCTCTTTCCGAGAATAATGCTATTTTTGCATCATAAAATCAATGCATTATGAGCACGCAATCCATGATACAAATCATCGCAAAAAAAGCCCTGGAGCGATGTGGACATTCTTTTCGTGCCAGACCGTTCTGAAAAGCCTTTTACGCTATTAACAATGGGAGGTATGTATCTGGACTTGAGAGAATTACTTGGCCGTGAAGTGGATTTGGTTGAAGATGGTTCACTGCGTCCGTATGCCGTTGATAGTGTCGAACGCGACAAACAATTAATCTATGAGAGAAAGAGCGAGAGATAAAGGAAGACTTGAAGACATTATAGAGTATTCCAACAACATTACGACATTCATACAAAATGTGACTTTTGAGGAGTTCTCTTCAAATGCGCTTATGTATTTTGGCGTGATGAAGAATGTTGAAGAAGTCGGCGAAGCGACTTTTATGCTGACTAAAGCCTTCAAAGCCACCCATCCCAAAACACCGTGGAAGATGATTGAAAGTATGCGACACATCCTTGTTCATGATTATGCCCACGTTGTTTTGGAGACATTGTACGACACCGCTGTCAACAGTATTCCCGAATTAAGGAAACAAGTCGAAACCTATCTCACCGAAACTGATTGGACTGAATGGGAAAACGGCGAAGACTTGTTCAACGACTCCCAAGACGCTGTGTATAAGAGCATTGTTGGAATGGCTCGAAATATGAGGGCAAGAGGGATGTGAAATTGCAGAACTTTAAACTAATCACAACCTATTGCTATCCGCATTGCTCCCTTGATGGTTCTCGAAACGTTTCAGGTTCTTGCGGTTGAAACTGTAGCGCACCGAGAGGCGGATGTAACGAGCATCAATAATGTTGTCACTCTTTGAGACGACACCATTCAACAGACTCTCACGGTTATTGAGATCGGTGTTGAACACATCGTTCACGCTGAGGGTGGTTTGCAGGTTGCCGTCAAGGAACCTTGCCGAAAGGTGCAGACCCATCTTTGGGATGCCCTGTGTCCTGGCATAGCCGCTGAGATGCGAAGAAGTGTACAAAGCATAGCCGCCAAACTCCACATCGTATTTCTTGATGAGCACATACGAGAAATCAAGATTCGCAAAGTAACTCCACAGCGAATTGCGGTAGTCGAGGGCATCGCTGCTGTTG
>CACXQO010000128.1 GCA_902769815.1 uncultured Bacteroidia bacterium
CGCTTTCATGGATAGTCACCCTGAAGCGGGTGGCCTCGGCGTGAAGATGGTGGACGGCAAGGGACAGTTTTTGCCTGAATCGAAACGCGGTTTGCCTACGGCGAAGACGGCGTTCTACAAGATGTTCGGCTTGGCCAAACTCTTCCCGCATAGCAAGCGTTTTGCAAGGTATTACATGGGTCATCTTTCCAACGACGAAACCAACGAAGTGGAGATTTTGGCCGGTGCCTTTATGCTCATGCGCAAGGAAACGTTGGATAAGGTAGGTCTGCTCGACGAGACTTTCTTCATGTATGGTGAGGACATTGACCTGTCATACCGTATTATGCAAGGTGGCTACAAGAACTACTATTTCCCCGAGACGCGCATCATCCATTACAAGGGTGAGAGCACGAAGAAGACCAGCGTAAACTACGTGTTTGTATTCTATCGTGCTATGGAGATTTTCGCCAAAAAGCACTTTGGCAACTCATGGGCGCGGTCGTTCTCATTCCTTATTAATATGGCTATCTACCTCAAGGCGTTTTTCGCGTTGGTGTCGCAGTTTTTCCACAAGGCTGCCATTCCGTTCCTCGATGCGGTGTTGGGTTATGGCGGTCTGGCGGTCGTCAGCTATTTTTGGGGACGCAACATCTATGGCGGGTCGGGCACCTATCCCTTGGCGTTGTTTGCCGCCGTGTTGCCGATTTACATCCTGATTTGGTTGCTATCCACTTATTTCACAGGAGGTTACGACAAACCTTACAGCATTGCGAAAGCCATCCTTGGAGTGGCTTTCGGCAGTGCGGTAATTTTGGTGCTTTATGCTTTGTTGCCTGAAACACTGCGTTTTTCGCGAGCCTTGATTCTTTTCGGCATGATTTGGTTGGCCTTGGAGATGAGCCTCACGCGCTTCATCGGCATTTTGATGGGCAACGAGAATTTCCAATCGAAAAGGACGGATAAAAAACGCTTTTTGGTCATTGGCAGCCCGGAGGAAACGCAGCGGGTCAATGCCATTTTGGGAAGCACTTCCATCAAGCCGGATTGCATCGGTTTGGTGAGTTCGGAAACGCAAGGCGAGGCTCCAGAAGGATTCATTGGCAACCTTGCGCAAGTGCCTGACATCATTGAGATTTACAAGATTACGGAGGTCATTTTCTGCTCGAAGGATGTGCCGCATCAGGTCATCATCGACAAGATGGTGGACTGGCACGCCTCCAATGTGGATTACAAGATTGCTCCCCAAGACAGTCTGTCCATCATCGGCAGCAACAGCATCAACACGCGCGGCGACCTTTATACTGTTGACATTAAGGCGATTGACACCGTGGCCAATCGTCGCAACAAACGCCTTTTTGATGTGTTGATGAGCGGATTCAGCATCATATTTTGGCTGCCATTGGCCTTGATGGTGAAGCAGCCCGTAAGGTTCCTGAAGAACGCCGTTTCGGTGTTGTTTGGCCGAAAGACTTGGGTGGGTTATTGCTCGCCTGCCGACGAAACGCAAAAACTGCCCAAAATTCGCCGAGGTGTCTATAATCCAGCCTCTTATATGGAAAAGGACACCGACCCCGATGTCCTAAACCAATTGAATCTGCTGTATGCCCGCGACTACACCGTTTGGAAAGATGCAGAGATTTTCTTCCGCTCGGTGGCAGGGAAGTAGAAATTGTTTTATTTTTGCAGCAATAAATCCAAGGAGAATGAAAAAATGTTTGATAATTGCCGTCGCGTTGCTTGTGCTGGTTTTGCCTTCTTGCAAGAAAACACGCTATTGTAAATGCACCACCATTCAAAATGAAGAGGTCGTCGATTTGGGCGAGGATTACTACACCATCGAGGACGGCTCATCGTGTTCCGACAAGTCGAAGGAAATCGTGGGTTGGGGGCAGGTGATTTGCACGGAAGTTTCTGAGTATGAGGTGACTGGACAAAAGCCCAGTTGGTGGGAAAACCTGTTTGGCAACAGCAACAATCCGAAATAACCCGTTTTGGCAACCTCGCTCGGTAAATCGGCCTTGAAGGTCTTGTTGGGCCTCGTGTTCATCGTTTCCGCCGTTCTGAAGGTCGTCGACATGGACAGGTTTGAGATTTACGTTTATAGTTACCATTTTTTCAGCCTCAATTTTTCGTTTTTGGCTGCACGAGCGACAATCATTCTCGAATTGGTTCTTGGCATTGGATTGATTTCCAATTCGTTGCATAAATTGTATTGGTGGGGGAGTATGGCAATGCTTTTGAGTTACACCATTTTATTAATATACGCGCTCGCCATAGGACGCTCGGACAGTTGCCATTGTTTTGGCGATTATCTCCAACTCAACCCCAAGCAAAGCCTTTTGAAAAACGGTTTTCTGATGCTGCTTTTCCTGCTGATTTACAGGATGAAAGAACGAGAAACGCCTTTTCGCTGGCTGCTGCTTTGCCTTGCAATCATGGTTTCGACCATTGGAGTTTTTGTGGTTTCGCCGCCCGACAACTACACGCAGAATTACAATTCCGACCAAAACCTTCAAGTGGAATTGTTTGACGAAGCCCTGAACGAGGCACCCTTGGATGCCTTGAATCTGCGCGAAGGTAAGAAGGTAATTTGCTTTTTCTCAACAAGTTGCGAATATTGCCAAATGGCAGCCCAAAAACTTTCGCTGATGCAGCAGTTCTATGGTTTCCCGCCAGAAAACATCTTTTTTGTTTTCATGGGAACTGAGAAAGGTGTGGCCGAGTTTTATGAAAAATCGGAATCGGTCGCTTATAGTTATTTGCTGTATGATGATGTGGTCAAGTTGCTGAAAATCAACAATGGGAACTTTCCGACTATCGTATTTATGGATAATGGGGAAGTGGTTCACGAATACGGTTTCCGCAATATGCGCGAGGAGGAAATCAAGGCGTTTTTGAAGTCAAAAAATTAGGGAAAAATCGCGTCAGTGGCGATTTTTGACGACTTTTCCTTATTTTTGCGCCAAATTCTAAACCTATGAAGAAAGTTTTTATCACCCTCGGTCTACTGCTTTTTGCCTTTGCCGCAAGGGCGCAGTGGACTTTGCAAACTTACGGCGAGTACGACTACACGCGTACCTCGGGAAGCAGCGGCTCCTTGGCCTTGAAAGGCGACTGCCGAATGGCCGACAATTTTAACCTTGGGCTTGGTTTTCAGGCTACTACATTAGGCCGCTATTCCCTGAATTTGCAATATCAGGTTGCTTTGCTTAGGGCGAAAAGTGGCACGCTCTATTTGGAAAACCGCTACTTGTATCGGCTGTTTCCAAGTTACAACTTGCAAGAATTCAACGGCGTTCTTGACTTGGGCTGGCGCAATCGTCATTTCAACTTCCAATTGGGCTTGACCAACCGCTACACGGCTCCCATTCCGCTGCGCAAGAACGGTGGCATGGACGTGGTTTTCGAACCGATGAACATCACTTTCTGCGTTGAAGGCAACCTCTTCGACCAGACGCATCCTTGGAATGTGGGGGCACGTTTCTCCAACTATAGGGATTTCGTCATTGAACGGTTCACGCTGTTTTTTTACAGCCTGAACGGTTATTATGACTTTGGCAACGGCTTGCGGTTGACTTCGGAAGTCGGCCTTCATCCTTGTGGAGCACTCAATTTGTCGGCGCAATACAATGGCTGGTTCGGTAATGTCGGACTGATTTGGAAACCTAAAAATTAAACACCATGAAAAAACAACACCTTATTATATTAGCCGCCGCCGCGATTATGGCTACTGGCTGTGACCGTTTAGACATTGCTGCAATGGTCATCAACCGCAGCGACACCGAGGAACGCGTGGCCGATTGGCTCGACTACAATGCACAAAACAGGATGCCTGTCATTGAAAACGTTCCTGACGAATACTGCATCTATTCCACCTCCGACTCGCACTATTCAGACCGCGACGGCTTTGAGTTGCAGGGACCTAAGGACCGTTTGTACAAGTATGTCACCGCCGAGCGCAACGACCCGAAGGCCATCTTTTCCCTTCTCGTGGGCGACATTGCCAACCAAAGCGGCGAGGCTGGCTATAGGAGGGCAGACTCTTCCTTACGTTTCAATGCCGAGACCCAAGCCAAGAACGACCCGTGTTTTACTGTCCTTGGCAACCACGATTTATACTATGATTGCGCAAAATTCTACAAGCAATACTTCCACACCTCGACCTATACGGTAACGGTGAAGACTGTAGGCGGTCACAAGGACTTGTATATCCTTTTGGATTCGGGCAATGGCACTTTCGGCTCGCGGCAGACGGAATGGTTGAAGGAGCAACTGGAGCATCGTGGCGAGTATCGCCATTGCATTGTAATTAGCCACAATTGGCTGTTCCGTACTTCATACAATTACACGACCACTCCTGCAGCCAACCTGCCTCAGGACGAGCAATATGCTTTCATGGACTTGATGAGCCGCAGTAATGTCGATATGGTGCTGATGGGGCATTTCCACATGCGCGAACAGCGTCATTTCGGCGGTGTGCAATATGTGATGACCGACAACCTCAATGACGGCGGCACACCGAGTTATCTTGTGCTGACGATGGGGGAGAAGGTGGATTATGACTATTTGGAGTTGGAATAACAGCCTGAAATTCAACGAAAAAAACAATCGCCCGCTGGACTGTTTCAGCGGGCGGTTTTCTTACTTCATTTCGTAAGTATTTTGAATACCAATGGCTTCCACCAAAACCATTTTGGTCATCATGCCGTCGGAAAGGCGATAGGTGAGTTCGACGGAGTTGTAGCCACCTCTCGGCACTTTGCCTTTGGCCACGATGGAAACCGTTTTGAGGCCGCCTTCCTCGGTTATGGTGAGGTCGGCGTTGTTGTCTTCGGCTGCCTGTTCCCAATTACCTGAAAGACAGTTTAGTAATGTGGCGCGTTGCAGTCCGACCATTTTCACTTTTTCGGCATCGAGTTCGGCTTTCTTGCCGTCCATGTTGATTTTCACCATGTTACCCTCGATGATGAAATACTCGCCTTCGGGCTGGGTGTAAGTCATGGTGAGTTGGTCGTTTCCGTCAAAGGTAATATGACCGGCCTTGTCGGTGGTTTTGCCTGAGACTTTCATCAGTTTGACTTGTGTGAAGTCGGTGTCGTAGGTTTGTTGTGCAATCGCGGCTACGGAAAGCAGCATCGCAATGATAATCAGTGTAATGTGTTTCATTTCGGTAAATTATTTAAAAAGGTGACTACATCGTTTACAGTTTCAAATTTGGCCAATTCTTGGTCGGGGATGACAATGCCGTAGTCGTCTTCCAATCGCATCAGAAGTTGCAGAATGTCAACAGAATCGGCACCAAGGTCTTTCTTGATTTGGGCATCGAGCGTGACCCTTTCGGGCGCAATACGCAGCTGACGCGCAAGGATGGTTTTTACTTCTTCGTACATAATGTGTTGTATTTCAATATTTCAAGATTTCTAATTTCAAGATTTTCGGCTACCACGATGTGACAGCCCTACAATTATTTACTCCTACTTCATACCTCCTACTTCATACTTCAAACCTCATACCTCCTACCTCCTACCTCAATATTCATAGTGCTCATACTTCATAATAATCTCTTCCATTTTCGCCGAAAGCGAACTGACTTCCATCTTGTAGGCTTGCTCGATGCACTTCTCCACCGCCGTGGCATTGCTGGAGCCGTGACCTTTCACCACCGTTTTCTCTGTGCCAAGAAGGACGCTGCCGCCGTAGTTTTGGTAGTTCATGAACTCCTTTTCCTCCATGAACATCCGCTTCATCAGCAGGGCACCTAATTTATATATGGGCCTCGAATAGATGTCCTTCTTCAGTTTCTTCAATAGTTCGAGGGCGGTTCCTTCCGTCGTTTTCACCAGCACGTTGCCCGAAAAACCGTCGCACACCACAACATCGTAGTTGCCCGAAAGCAAGTCGCGGCTCTCCATGTTGCCCACAAAATGGATTTCGGGCGTTTCACTCAGCAAAAAGTGTGCCTTTTGTCGGATTTCGTCCCCTTTTTCTGCTTCTTTTCCTACATTGAGCAATGCAACTCGCGGTTTTTCAATGTTATAGACTTTCTCCATGTAAAGGCTTGCCATGATGGCGAATTGCCTCAAATGTTCCGGCGTGACCTCCACATTCGCGCCGCTATCGCAGATTCCTACGATGCCGCCGTCCATGGTGGGCAGGATGGGGCAGAAGGCGGGGCGAATCACGCCTTTCACGCGCCCGATGCGGGTCAAGGCGGCAGCCACCAAGGCTCCCGTGGAACCCGTGCTGACCATAGCGTTGATGTCGTCTCGGTCGCGCAAGAGGCGCACGGCCTTGATCATCGAACTTTCGCGTTTCAGTCGGATAGCATCGATGGGGCGTTCCTCGCAGCCGATGACCTCTGGCGCCTGGACGATTTCGATGCGCGAAGCGCCGTAGGTCTTGGTTTTCAAGTAGTTCTGCAAGATGGCTTCATCGCCAGTAAGAATCAGATGCAGGTCGGGCATCTTGGCCATTGCTGCTAATGCTCCGTCCATGTTGGCCTCGGGGCTGTGGTCGCCGCCGAAACAATCGATTATTATTTTGATCATGTTTGTGTCTTTGTTTTGCTGTCACCCCTACGGGGTTTTGGATTTGGTTTCGTTTTTTGTCGGCAGTCGGCAGGGGTTTACACCGCCTGCCTATTATTCTGTCACCCCTACGGGGGTCCCCCCAACTCTCAACTATAAACTATAAACTTTCAACTGGCTCTAAACTCTAAACCCTAAACTCTCAACACCTTAACATAGCATCTGCGCCGCTTAATCTTCTCTTCGTCAAACCGTTTCCATTGGTTTTGTATCGCGTAATTCTCCTCCAAGTTGGCGTTGGTTTCGGCATAATCGATACGTTTGAGCATCTTCATCATCTCGGCG
>CACXQO010000129.1 GCA_902769815.1 uncultured Bacteroidia bacterium
CCACTTGCGCGAGGTGGCAAGAGCCTACAAGTCGCCGTACTTCAACATCAACTGCGACGAAACCGAGAGCCTTGGACAAGGCTACGCCAAAGCATACGTCGATTCCATCGGGGCGGAAAAGGTTTATTACCAGCACATTAACCGCGTCAATCGGATGCTTCGCCCCTACCGCAAGCGCGTGATGATGTGGGGCGACATTGCCGACCAACACCCCGAAATCCTTGACAATTTGGATGACGACATTTTCCTCATCGCGTGGAGTTATGTGGACAAAAATGATTTCGACGACTTCCTGAAACCTTACAAAGAATCGGGGCGGAGCTTTTTCGTCGCGCCAGGTGTGAGTCTTTCGGAACGGGTTTGGCCCAAGCATTACGAGTTCAAGAAGAACATTACCAACCTTTGCCGCGACGGCTACAAAAACGGTGCCTTGGGTGTCATTAACACTTGCTGGGACGATTTCGGTGAGTCGCTGACCAACTGCGCCCTATACGGCTTGGCCTTGGGTGCCGAAATGAGTTGGAATGCCGTTTCGACTAAAGAACGCAATACCGAAGCCAACTTCACCAACCACTTCTTCGGAAGCACCTCTGACACATTAATCAACTATCTTGACAGCATCTCCGAAATCTCCAAAATTGACGACATAGGGAAGTTTAGCGCATTGACTGAACATATCACTCCTTTTTACCCATCTCAAATCACTGATTCCACTAAGGAAGCCAACCAATTACTTTTTGAAAAACTGAATCGTTTAGAACTAATTGAATATTCTACGGTCGAAAAAATCAAAAAAAACAGGGACATGATAGACAATGCCATCTATTCGATTATGCGAATGAAATGGTGTGCCCTCCGCAATATTGCACGTTGTCAATTATACAAAACATACAATGATCCAACAGAGGAAAACGTTGATTTCAGTCAACACATGATAAATGGATTGTTGTGGCACCTTCATCAATTAAAGAAAGAATACGTCAAAGTGTGGAATATCGAAAGCCGTCCCTATTGGCTCGATGTCAACATGAAGAAATACGATGACATTGCCCACGAATTGCAGCAACTTGAATATCTACCGTTTATCGAGGCCACTACCGACAAAAATGGTAATGCCGCTATCGCACTGAAAACCATTTATGGCGACAAAGTCATCCACTATACCCTTGACGGAAAAGAAGTTACACCCAACGATTCTGTTTATCAAAGCCCCATCGCCCTTGAAAGACCTTGCCTCGTAAAAGCGGCTTGCTTCAATGAGGTGGGCGAGCCGATTTGCGCCGAGCGTTATTTCTGCTACCACAAAGGCATGGGCCGACTGAAACAACTGAACAGTCCGGCGGGCAACTACCGCCCCGAATACTCAGGCGGAGGTGACAACGCTCTCGTTGACGGCACCCTCGGCAGCGACGACTACAAGGACGGTCATTGGCAAGGTTTCTACGGCATCGATGCCGACATTGAAATCGACTTGGGCAAATGGACGAAAGTGGAAGCTCTAAACATCGGCTTCTTGGTGAATGCCCACGACTGGATCCTGCGCCCCGACACGATACAAGTTTACGGTTCCTACAACGGGAAAGACTACACCCTGCGCGGCACTTTCCCCCTTACCACCGAAGTGACCCACGAGGGCAATTTCACCTTCCGCGAGCGTTTTGAAATCCCGATTTCCACTCGTCTGCTTCGCATCGTGATAAAGAACCCCGGAAAACTGCCAGAAGGTCTTCCCGGCGCGGGATTTGATTCTTGGATTTTTATGGATGAAATCGTGGTGGAGTGATTAAAAGCGTCTTGTATGACTATAATTCATTTCATATTCAAAGTGTTGCGTAGCAATATTGTTACCAGAGAGTTCAAGCTGAAACACACTTTTTTCCTTAATCAAACTCTTGAAAGTAATCCGTTCTGAGCGTTGCTTACATTCAGGCAAATCGACTAATTCCCTATACTCTTCGGCCAAGACTCGTTCACCTCTTCTACTTTTTGTAACCAACGCCACATGAATCCGTAACCCTGTAATCTTACTTGGGCCAAGATTTTGCAAAGCCATCTCCAATACACACGAAGTCTTCTCAAAAAGCAAGGCTGGCTGGGATTCAAACCACACATCCTTAACAATCAACACAGGAGCGGCATCGCAGGGCAAGACTTCAATTCGGGCCAAAGCGACATTATCGGGAACTTGCCCAATCTTAAAATCAATCTCAGTTGTTTCCGCATAATAGTATTTCTTTCCATTGAACATAAAACCTGTCGCGTCATAATGAGGCTCACAATTCACCCCGACGGCCATGTGGTTTGGTGCCATCAACAGCACAAAATCAATGTTCATTTCATGCAAAATTGCTGCCAACAACACCGGTTTATCCTCACAATCTCCGCAGCCATCTACAAGAGTCTCAATAGGATAGCGGACATACTCATCCTTTCCTTTCGATGTAGAATCATACGAATAAGGCAATGACTGAACATAAGAGAGCGCGACCTCAACCTTATCAGTTTCAGATCTTGCTATGGCTTCCAACTTCCTCGCCAAATCCCTTACAACCGGCTTGCCCTGCTCGGAAAAAACAAAGCTTTCACGATTGTCTCCGATTTGTTTCCCCTCCATTTCATAACGATAAAAATAATGGTCACGTTCCTTCTGATAATAATCGTACAATTCTTCCGCAATTTTGGTTTCACACACCCTTGCCGTATCATTGTACATCCAAACACGATGAATCAAATATTCACCTTCATCCAACGCAACCCATTGGGAATAAGTCAGATTGGAAACCAGCAATAGCAATACAAACAGCCAAATATTGCGCATAATAGAAGCATTTTCCCTCTATTAACGCAAAAATCGTGCTAATTGTTGCCTATGCGAATGGCCAATGGCTTGCCCTTACCGTGGGTCAGCCATTGGCCATAAGCAATAAGCCATAGCTATTTTCCCCAATAATGGAAAGCCTTCACCTCTTTCATCAGTTCCTTCACAGCGGCTTCCAACTGCTCATCCTCACCCTTCGCCATCTTTTCAGGCGTGTTGCGTACTTTTACGTCAGGCTCCAATTGTGTGTTTTCCAACCAGTTGCCTTGCTCGGTGCGGTAGCCGACCACGGGCAGACCGAAATACAACGACGGGTCTTGCAAGGTCTCCCAAGTCACGCTCGACATGGTACCGGGCACGGGCATTCCGACGAGGCGACCCATCTTCTTGTATTTGTAAACCCAAGGCGTTCCGTGCGCATTGCTGTAGTTGGCCTCGCCGATAATCATCACCGAAGGCTTGTTGTAACGACGCGAAGGCATCACGCAGGCCACGCTGTCGTTGATAACCTGCTCAAGGTATTTCTCGCCGCTAAAGAGGATTTCGATGTCCTCGTGCAGGCGACCGCCGCCGTTGAAGCGCGTGTCGATGACAATGCCGTCGCAAAGGTTGTACTTGCCGAGGATTTGCGAATACACGTCGCGGTAGCTGGCATCACCCATGCTGCGGATGTGGACATAGCCGAGGCGACCTTTGGAAAGCTTCTTCACTGTTTCTTCGTTATGCTTCACCCAACGGTCGTAAAGCAGTTCGTTCATCGCGCCGTGACTGATGGGCTTCACGGTCTCGTCCCAAGTCTTGCCTCCGTCCTTGATGGTCACCAAAACGGTTTTGTCGCGCTTGTTGTTGAGCAGCGGATAATAGTCCATATCCTTCGTAATCTCCACGCCGTCAATCTTTTCGATAATGCAACCAGCTTTCACTTTGGAGTTTTTCTTGTCAAAGGGACTGCCTTCCACCACCTCAGCGATTTTGAGGCCGTCGCCCTTATAATCGAGGTCGAGAATCACGCCAAACTCAGCCGTGGCATCGCCGCCACGACCCGAAGGACGATAGCCCGAACCCGTGTGCGACACATTCAATTCGCCCAAAATCTCACTCAGCATTTCGGAAAAGTCGTAATTGTTGTTAATGTGCTGGAGGAAAGGCTGGTAGGCTTTCTTCATCATTGGCAAATCCACGCCGTTTTTGTCCTTCATAAAGAAACGTTTCTCGGTTTGCAGGAAAACGTGGTTGAACATATATTCGCGTTCCTCCGCAAGGTTGAGCTGCATTGTGGCATCATATTTAATCGAAGTCGATTTGCCGCCTTTGTCCACCTTCTGAAGGTTGCCACCCGAAAGCACAAAGATGTTGTCGCCTTTCATGCGCAGTTGTGCGCCTCCTTGACCCATCTTCTTCAAGATCTTCATCGACTTTTCGCGCACGTCGAGTTCCCAAAGGTCGTAGCCCTTCTCAAACGAGGCCATGAAATAGAACTTCTCGCCATCGGCGGAAAGCGCCATCCCGCTCAATCCCGACGACATGGGCGTGAGACGGATGATGCGGTCTTGCAAATGCTCCAAATCCACCTCTATCTTCTTGGTTTCCTTTGTTTTGTCATCTTTTGAGGTCTCTGAGCTTGTCGAAGAGCCGTTTTTCTTATCGTCCTTTTTGCCTTTTTTGTCATTCTTCTTCTCTTCCTTCGCCTCGTCCTTCTTATCGTCCTTTTTGCCCTTTTCGGTTTCCTTCAGCAAGGCATATTCCTCTTTGCTGAGGCGGAATTTGTCGTAGGCATCTTGGTTCAGGAAAGCAATGAAAGCGTCGTTTTGGCTGCCCCAAGAGGCATGGGAACGCATACCGTAACGGTTTGAGCGATAGATAATTGCATTACCATCCATCGCCCATTGCGGACTGCCGTCGATGTAGGCACTTTCAGTGATGTTGTAAATCGTCTTCGAGCCATCGGCCTTCACGATGCCGATGTCGGAATAGGGGTCGCGCATGTGCGAAATCAGCGTCAGGGCAAACCATTGTCCGTCGGGCGACCATTGGTAAGAGAAGCCATAATCATCCGTGTCGTAATGCTGGCTTCCATCGGTGATTTGGCGCACTTCCTTCGAGGCTATGTTATAGACTTTCAAAATGTTGCGATTCTCAATAAAGGCGATTTCCTTGCCATCGGGCGAATAGGTCGGAGCAATGCGCTCGATGCCGTCGTTGCCGAACAGCGGTTCCTCTTTAATTAATGTGGAGTAGGCGAAATTGTAGTCATCCTTGCGCTCGATGGTGGCCTGATAAAGGTTCCAGTAGCCGTCGCGCTCGGAGGCATAAACGATGGTGCGTCCGTCCTTCGCGAATGAAGGGTTGCGCTCTGCCTGCGGGGTGTGCGTGATTTGCTTGGTGGTGGCATATTCGTCCACGCCAGTCACAAAGACTTCGCCACGCGAAATGAAAGCAATCAGTTTGCCGTCGTCGCTCAAATCGAAGTCGCCGATGCCCTTGAAGTCTTGCTTCACCAATTGCTCCTCTGCTTGGTCGTTCACAATTTCAATGTGTACCTTTTGCGGCTCACTGCCAATGCGTTGCGTGTAGATTTCGCCCATGTAGCCGTAGCACAACAAGCCGTTGTTGGCCACGCTCAAGAAGCGCACGGGATGCGTCTTGAAATCGGTCACCTTTTCTGCTTTTTCGAGGTCGTTGGCAGGGGCTTTATACACGTTAAAGTTGCCCTTGTTGCGCTCGCTCAGGAAAACAACTTCCTGATAACCGGGCAGATAGCGCGGGTCGCGGTCTTCGCCGACGTTGGTCGTGAGGATGGTGTGGGTCTTTTTCTTGGCGTTGTAATACACCACATCGCGGGCCACGGACGAAACATGATGTTTGCGCCACACATTCTCGCTGCCCTTGCGGTCGTAATAGAGGAACGACTTGCCGTCCTTGTCGAACGACATACTGCACACCGGCACGGCCACTACCTGCTCGGGCCGACCGCCTTCGGAGCTCACCTTGTAGAGTTCGGTAATCCAGCCCGAGGCAAACTGCACATTCTCAGCCCCTTTCATCACTTGGGCAGAGAAATAGATTTCCTTCCCGTCGGGAGAGAAAGCCAAAGGCATCTCGGTGGCCGAGTTGGTCGTAATGCGTTGTGGCACACCGCCTTCGGCAGAAACCAGATACACATCGAAATTGCCGTTGCGGTCGGAGGCGAAGGCGATTTGCTTGCCGTCGGGCGACCAAACCGGTTCCGAGTCGTAAGCGGCATTTGTGGTGATTTGCAGGGCTTTGCCGCCCGAGGCGTTCACCACATACACATCGCCTTTGTAAGTAAAGGCAATCTTGTCGCCATTGGGCGAAATCACATTGTGACGCAGCCACAGAGGCTGGGCGGAAAGGTTCAGGCTTGCCGCCAAAATGAGAGTTAACAGTGTCTTTTTCATAGGGTTATAGATTTTTTGTTATTCCATCTTATTGTTTGCAAAGATAGGCAATTATTTGGATTTAAAAGAAGTTGACTGTTGTTTTTGTAGTGCCGTAAATCTCAGCCAAATGATTCTGCGTCAGCCAAACATCATATTCTATTAATCTGATAATCAACAACAAATCCGACAGCAAACGACAACATTCGACTACAAACGTTTAATCAACGGGTAGGTCTTGACAGATGTCGTTTCTTTGCGGCATATAAATCATGCGCAAAAATGGAAACCATGAAAGAAAACGAGATTGTTTTATATCAGCGTGACGAAACGGTCAGACTGGTAGTCAGGATAGAAAATGAAACGGTGTGGCTTAACCAAGCGCAAATGGCTGTTCTTTTTGGGACCAAACGCCAAGCCATCACCAAGCACATCAAGAATATTTTCGACTGTGGCGAATTGCAAAAGGAAGCAACATGTTCCATTTTGGAACTAGTTCGTTTGGAAGAGCCAAGTCCTTGATGCACGCCTGTTTGCAGAAAACTTGATAAAGACGGCGCAGCAAGAAGTCGTCCTCATCGACAATTACATCGACGCTTCTGACTTTGACATCCTTGAATGT
>CACXQO010000130.1 GCA_902769815.1 uncultured Bacteroidia bacterium
TCTCCAAACTCAAAAAAAGTCATTTCAAGAAGCCTTAAAGCCTTATGAGCAGGGTTGATTCACTTGCTCTACAGCCACATTCTGGGAGAAAAACCAAAGTCGCGAATCGTTTTCAGCCTCATGGCGATACAAAAGCACGCCAATCGTCAAGGCTGCAAGCAAAAGCAAGGCTTTTATTCCGTCGCGAAGCGGCAGAATGGCGATGCCGATGAGAATGAGCAGCATGGGCCACAACCGCCAAGCCACTCCCCAACTGAAATCAATCACATCAAGAGTAACCAAAAGAGTCACCACCCCGACAAAGAGGAGGATGATGCCCAAAAACAAGTTCCTGCTTTTCATGGCTTTTTGCTTTTGAAGGGGATGATGAGCAACAAGCCAAGCACGATGAGCAGTATCGGCCAAGCCGTTTGCCAATTGATTTCTGGAATGTACTGATTGATAAGGCCTAACGCCCCAATGCCGATGAGGATGAGGCCTGCTGTGAGGCTGCCTTTGTTCTTTTTCTCTTCGGCTGACGGCTCAGACATGACATAATTTCCGTTTTCGTCGAGCGTCGTCTCAATGGTCACTCCGTTGCCGGCGGGCAACACGATCCAAAGTATCACATAAAGCCAGAATCCCGCACCGAAACCCAACAGTGCTAAAGCGAAAATCACCCTGACGAGGGCGACGTCCATGTCGAAATAGTTGGCCAATCCGGCGCACACGCCGCCGATCACCTTGTTTTGCGTGTCTCTTTGAAGTTTCTTGTTCATCGTCGATTATGTTTTAAATGGTTGATTTCTCGCTTCTTTATCAAACAGCGTGCAAAAGTCGTATTTTTTTGCGAAAAACATGCGCTTTTCTTGGGGTTGTAACCTTGCAACTGAAAGAATGTCACAAAAAAAGCCACCCCGAAGGATGGCTTGTAGTTGTAGTTGAAATTGGCTTTGGACTCACTTCTTCACGACGAATTTCTGCGTCGACCAAGCGCGACCGTCCACCATCATCGTGCAGAAATAAATGCCTTCCTGAAGGTCGGCCACCGAAAGGGTCATCCGGCCGATGTTGGCGTTCAGTTGCTCGCGCATCACTTCCTGACCCAAAAGGTTGTAGACCACGGCGCAAAGTGAACCGTCAAGCGAATAGTCGAAATTCACCTGCGACGAAGCAGGGTTCGGGTAGGCAGTGCCAAAGGTCATAGAATGAGCATTGTCGCCGATTCCCGCACCCGACCTATGGAAGACCACAACGATGGAAACCTTCTGGTCAGGATTACGCTCCTCATAGGCGTAATACTTCACTTTCACTTTGCCGAAGACGGTTTCGTCAAACATGGCGTGGAACGAAAGTGCGCCTTCTTCGGTAACGTTATTGGCAGTCACTTCGACAGCGTCAGGGCTGACAATAATATCGGGGCTAAAGCACAAGCCCCAACAAAAATAGTTGATGACACCTTCAAGGTCGTCAATGACCTCCTTCTCAACCAAGACTTTCATGTCCTGGCCAGTGAGATTCCTGAGTTGCATATCCTGAAGATACTCACCCCAGTCGTTTGGCGTGTCGCACACAATGGTTTCGCCATCGGAATAGACGTTCCCATTCCATTCAAACTGCAATGATTGTGCTGAAACCCAACCCATTACAGTCATCATCATTAAGGTAAAAATAGACTTTTTAATCATAAGCGTGTTGTTTAATAATTGCTTTGTTGTTGATTTCAACTTGCAAAATTGCAAAACTTTTTCCAATCGTGCAACAAAAACATTGCCATTTTTTGAAAAATGACTACTTTTGTGCTGGAAAATTCAAAATCAAACACATCAACCTATGAAAAAAGTTACATTGCTTGTCGCATCCTTGGTGATGCTCTTTTCCTTGAAAACCAATGCGCAAAACGAGCGCATACTGCTGTTCGAGTGTTTCACCAACACAAGTTGCGGCCCTTGCGCCCAGCAAAATCCGGCCTTGGACGCGCTCATCAATGCCAATGCCGACCGCGTGGCCGCCATCAAGTACCACATGAACTGGCCAGGTGCCAATGATCCGATGTATCTGCACAACACGACCGACAACAATTCCCGCAAAGGGGTCTACTCTGTCAATTCGGTGCCTCATACCGTTGTCGATGGCATCCGATTCGCCAACACTCCGGGCAACCTGAACCAAAACATGGTCAACCAATGGCTGTCCATCGAATCACCAATTGAAATGCGCCTTGCTTACGAACTTGACGAGCCTAACAACTTGATCACCGTCCATGTGATGGGTAGGGCTTCGGCTGAACTCCTCGGCAACATCAGGCTCTATGTGGGGGTCATCGAGAAAGAAATCCACTACTCCTCCGCCCCGGGCACCAACGGTGAAAAGGATTTCTACAGCGTGATGAAGAAACTCCTTCCCACCGCCTCAGGCACGAGCCTCGGCGACTTGGCCGTTGGCGATTATTTCACCTACACCTTCACTTGGGAATTGGCCAATGTCTACAACAATGACCAATTGGATGCCATCGCTTGGGTGCAAAACGCTGGCACGAAGGAAGTGTATCAAGCCTGCAAGTCGAGCGAAAACATCGAGCCGTTCTATGCCAACGAAGCCTGCCTGCGCAACATCAGCAACGCCAAAAGCGTCAGTTGCAGCGGCTGGATGGAGCCGAAAGTCGAATTGGCCAACTACGGCAGCAACACTTTGACTTTCGCCGAATTAGGCATCGTGGTCAACGGAGAGTCACTGAAATCCGTGGAATGGAGCGGCAACCTCGCCACCCTCGCCTCCGAAGTCGTCGATTTGGGCGAAATCAGTTTCCCCGTCGAGGAGGGCACCAACAGTCTTGAGGTAATAGTCCTCAGTGTCAACGGCACCAACGATGAGGCATCCGCCAACGATATTGCTGAATTTGAAATCACCGGCGCACCTGAAAACGTAGCCAAAGTGCTGAAACTCACCATCCGCACCGACGACAACCCGCAGGAAACCACATGGAAAGTGACCAACATGGCAACGGGCCAAGTCGTCATCGAAGGCGGTCCCTACGATGAAGCCAACCACAAGTACGAAACGGTTCTCGAAATCACCGGCGACGGCTGCTACGACTTCACCATCTACGACGCGGGCGGCAATGGCCTTTCGGGCACGGGTGTCTACGGCTTGAAAGCTGGCAGTGCCACCCTCTTTTCGGGCAGGGAATTCGGCTTCAGCGAGAGCAACGAGTTCAGGTATGAAGTGACTGCCGATGTGGTTGAAAACTTTGGCACGGGCACAAGCATCTATCCCAACCCGACCACAGGTTTGGTGAACATCGTTGGCGAGGGTGTGCAAAATGTCACCATTTATAACATGGCCGGACAGCGCGTCTTTGAGGGCCAATGCGACGGTTGGCTTCAGATTGACATGAAGCGTTTCGGCGCGGGTGTCTATGCCGTTCAAGTCGGCGAGGAGACTCAAAGAATTGTT
The DNA here is from genome assembly GCA_902769815.1 of uncultured Bacteroidia bacterium. Classification (GTDB taxonomy): domain Bacteria; phylum Bacteroidota; class Bacteroidia; order Bacteroidales; family F082; genus Limimorpha. Next base: position 3,436 of record CACXQO010000130.1, read on the forward strand.
GTGAAATAATGCTCAAATACATTCATTTAGAGCAGATTGACTCCACCAACGCCTACCTGCAACGCCAACAATCGGAACACGACATCCGCAATTGGGTGGTAAGTACCGACGAACAAACCGCAGGCAAAGGCATGGGGAGCAACGGATGGGAAAGTGAGGTTGGAAAGAACCTCACTTTCTCTTTGGCTTTGGGCATGGGTTTCTTGCCCGCCGAGCGGCAGTTTCTCCTTTCCGAAGCTGTTGCCTTGGGCATCATTGAAGTTTTGGACACCCTTTTGCCCTCTGAAAAGTTGTCCATCAAATGGCCCAACGACATCTATTTTGAAAACAGAAAACTCGCCGGAATCCTCATCAACAGCACCATCAAGGCCAACATGATGGATGTTTCCATTTTTGGTATTGGGCTGAATGTCAATCAAATGAAATTCCAAGACTGGCCAACGCACCCGATTTCGCTGAAAATGGTCACGGGAAAGGAATATGACTTGAATCCTTTGTTGGAGCAAATCGCAGGAAGCATATATAATAAGGTGCAAATCCTGAAAGCGAAACCTTCCATCATCGAAGAAGCCTATTTGCAAAGGCTTTTCCGCTACCGCACTTGGGCGGATTATGAAGTTGGAGGGAAGGTTTTGCGGCTGTTTATGACAGGGATTGATCCATTTGGAAGACTGCAACTTTTGGACACGGAAAACAAGCCGTATTGTTTTGATATTAAGGAAATTAGATTCATTATTTCCAACTAAAAATCCAAAAAAAGTCCAAGAAATGTCCAACTTGGACTTTTTCTTGGACTTTTTCGGTCAAAACGCCTTCGAATCAGGTCAATTCCAGCGGTCGCTCCAAGCCTGCTGGTCTTTGCGCCATTCCTTCAAGGATTCCACATCCTCTTCGGTGATGTAGGCTTCCTCGACAGCCTTGTGAATCAAGGTTTCATAGTTCGACAAAGTGACTAACTGGCAGTTTTTCGCCTCAAAGTTTTGTTTGGCAAGCTCCATCTGGTAGGTGAAAATGGCCACCATACCCTTCACTTCGGCACCTGCTTCGCGCAAGGCATCAACAGCCAAGAGGCTCGACTTGCCCGTGGAAACCAAGTCCTCGACGACCACCACCGACTGCCCCGCATTGATGACACCCTCGATCTGGTTCTGCATCCCGTGCGATTTTTTCTCGGAACGCACATAAACGAAAGGCAACCCCAATTCCTGCGCCACCAACGCGCCTTGGGCGATGCCACCCGTGGCCACGCCTGCAATCACATCGGGCTTGCCGTAGTATTGCACGATTTTCTCCACAAACTGCTGGCGGATATATGTCCTCACGGCAGGGTAGGAAAGCGTGACGCGGTTGTCGCAATAAATGGGGCTTTTCAGTCCAGAAGCCCAAGTGAATGGGGCTTTCGGGCTGAGTTTCACGGCCTTGATTTGCAGCAGGTGCAAGGCCAAAGTCAATGCTGAGTCATCGTATTTCATAGTAATTGAACTTTGTCGAAACGAATTTGTGTATCTTTGTCGCTTGAAAACAATCAAAATCGACTGCAAATGTACAAGATTTTTCAAGAAAACAAAGCATTGGTTTTTCCAAAAATTGATAGCAACGCATTGAAATTCGACGCAATGCTCCCAGAATCTGACAGATACGAAATCGACATCCTCTGTGATTTTTTGCAGGAATGGCTTGCCGACAAGGAGCAAACCGACACTTTTGTCCACGAAGTGGGCGAAAATGCTGTGGTGGAAGCCTTGAAAACGACCTTCCGAATGGCACCTGCGGCGGGTGGAATCGTGGTCAAGGATGGGAAAATCGTCAGCATTGTGCGCAACGGGATTCCCGACCTGCCCAAGGGACATATTGAAAAAGGTGAATCACCCGAAAACGCTGCCTTGCGCGAAGTGACAGAGGAAACGGGAATAGGCAATTTACAGATTGTCAAAGCATTGCCGTCCTCTTGGCATTGCTATCAAGTTGGCGAAGAATGGCGACTGAAACGCACTTATTGGTACTTGATGGAAAGCGGAGAAGCTATCCTGCCCAAACCGCAAACCGAGGAAGGCATTACGGAGATAAAACTCATTGGAAATGAAGATATTGAGGCGTTTTTGAAAGGAACATTCCGCTCAATAAGCGAAATTCTTGGAAAAGATTTGCACCAAGTCGTTACAAAGTAATACTTTTGTGGCGGCGTTTCGACAAGCTCAACGTCCTTAATGAGTTATGTGTTTAAGGGTTCCTGAGCCTGTTGAAGGGCACGATTTAATATTGTAAATACAACACAATGAAAAGAATAGCCGTTTTCCCCGGTTCCTTCGATCCCATCACATTGGGGCATCGCAGCATCGTTTTGAGGGCTTTGCCCATCTTCGACGAGATTTATGTCGCCGTCGGCATCAATATGGAAAAGCGTTCCACTTTTGATTTGCAAGACCGCATCGCGTGGTGTGATGCCGTTTTCAAGGACTATCCGCAAGTGAAAGTGGAGAGCTACCAAGGCCTTACTGCCGACTTCTGCAAGAAAGTGGGCGCACGCACCATCATCCGTGGCCTGCGTTGCGGCAGCGATTTCGAGTATGAAAATATGATTGGGCACGCCAACAAGCGCCTGCATCCCGAGTTGGAAACCATCTTCTTGCTCACTGAAAGTGAGTTGGTTGGCGTGTCGTCGAGCGTTGTCCGCGACATCTACAAGAACGGCGGCGACACTTCCAAGTTTTTGCCAGTCGAAGTGAAGTTGCCCGAAAAGCAATAAACACGACTTTTCCTCGTTTTCACAGCATGAAACGAAGGATTACTACACTTTTTTTTGCCCTGCTTTTCCTCACGGCAACCGCCCAAAATGTGACGATTACCGGGCGAAGCAACCAAACCAACACTTTGGTTAGGCTTTTTGCTTACGAAGACCTCGTCAACGAAACCGGCATATTGCTCGACCAAGGTAAAACTGACGCCCAAGGCCATTTCATCCTTGAAGGCGCGATGAAACAGATCCTCCCCGCCCGAATCTATATCGGGTTGGAACATGTCGATCTAATTCTTTCACCCAATGCCACTTACGACATCGAAATCATTGTTCCTGAGCAAGAGGAAAACGTTTCATATTTTGAAAAAGAAACGCCCACTATCCGAGTGAAACGAGCCTCCGACAAGGGAATTTACCGGCAAATCGTTTATTCCGAGGAAATCGTCAACAGCTACATGATGGAGCATTTCAACCAGATTTACCGGGGCCGCCAAATGCGCTACATCGACTCCATCCAAAACGCCATCAGCCGCGAAGTGCCCGACATCAAGTCGGAATATGTGAAGAACTACAACCGTTATAAGATTGCCGCTATCCGTCTGGGTATCAGTGCCGATGGTGGCAAGAAAATCATCAAGGACTATTTTGCCTACATCGACCTGTTCAAGGAACTGTTTGATGGCTATTTCAACAGTGCTTCCTACGACAGCCATCTGCTTAACGATGCCTTCATGGAAGGCCCTACGTCGTTCAAGAAGTATTTGGACACTGACCCGATCATGTCCAACAATCCGCGTCTCGCCGAACTCATCACCATTTACAACTTGCAAAAACTCTGCTATGGCGACCGCAATACGAGCCGATTGGCCAAAGACCACCTTAATTATATTAAAGAGCGTACAAAATACGCCGAGCACAAGGCCATCATCGGCGATTTCTTCACGAAATTCAACCTCCTTGCCGCAGGCACTGATGCTCCTGAGTTTACCTTGAAAGACAGCAACGGTAAGAAGGTCAGCCTTTCGGATTTCAAGGATGGTTTGGTGCTGTTGCAGTTTGTGGATGGCTATTCGGCGGTCAGTGAATATCAGTTCGCGGAATTGCGCAGCCTGCACCACCAATGGCAAGACACGGTGCAAATCCTCACCATCGCCACGCATGAGAAATTGGATTTCTTCAAAAAGCAGTTTGTAGAAAAACGGCAAGACTGGCCTCTCTTAGACCTTGGCGACAACATCCTCCTTTTGGAAGCCTACAACGTGCGAACTTTCCCTGAGTACATCCTCATCCGCAAAGGCAACAAAATCGGCGAGGCACCTGCGCCCTCGCCTGAACGGTATTTGGACGAAAGGGTGAGGCGGCTTTATGGGAAGTAAAATCGGAAAAAGTCCCCTTTTTACCCATTAAAATCACGGAATAATTCCCCTTTTTAGGCCGAAATTTTCGGAAAAAGTCCCCTTTTTTGATGATTTTTTTCGGAAAAAGTCCCCTTTTCTTGCAGGAATGAACTGA
>CACXQO010000131.1 GCA_902769815.1 uncultured Bacteroidia bacterium
TTTCTCCATAAAAAATCATATTCGTGGATAATCTCCACAAAAAACGCGCAAAGATAGGAATTATTCTGTCACCCGCAAAAAAAATTCCCTATTGGTGCCAATTTCACCGCTTTTCGGCCTTTAGTTCGGCCAATTCCTTTTCGAGTTTTTCCAACTTTCGGGCCATTTCATCGATGTGGCGAAAACGTGCATTGGAAACCAGATATTGGCGCAAAGGCTGTATCGGGGTGCCCATAAACTCCTGATTTTCTTGCCTGATGCTGCCCATAATGCCGCTTTGTCCACCAAATTTCGAGCCGTCGGCAATGTTGATATGCCCCACGAAACCCGACTGGCCGCCCACAACGCAATTCTTGCCAAGGTGTGTAGAGCCGCTCACGCCTACTTGAGCCGCCAAGGCCGAGTTTTCGCCAACTTCCACATTGTGCGCCAAATGCACCAAATTGTCGAGTTTCACGCCTTTGCGGACATGGGTCGAACCCATCGTGGAGCGGTCGATAGTGGTGTTGGCCCCGATTTCCACGTTGTCCTCAACGACCACGTTGCCCACCTGCGGGATCTTCTCGTAATGCCCATCGGGCTGCGGCGCAAAACCGAAACCATCCGCGCCAAGCACTGCGCCCGCGTGGAGGATGCAATTCTTCCCGACAACCGTATTCCTATATAATTTCACGCCCGGATACAGCACCGTATTGTCGCCAATCGTGCAGCCGTCGCCGACATACACCTGCGGATAAAGTTTCACATTGTTGCCGATTTTGGCGTTTTCACCCACAAAAGCAAACTCGCCAAGATACAGGTTATCACCACATTGCGCCGATTTTGAAACAAAAGCCAAGGACGAAACGCCTTGCTTGTTCTGCGTCATTTGGTCGTAGAAAGCCAGCAGTTTGGCAAAAGAAGCGTAAGCATCGGGAACACGAATCAAGGTGGCTTGAATGGGAGCCGTCGCCTCGAAATCGTCGTTCACGATGACGATGCTCGACTGGGTTTCATAGATAAAGTGCATATACTTCGGATTGGCCAAAAAACTGATCATGCCGGGAGTGCCTTCCTCGATTTTGGCCACATTCCAGACCTCGGCGTTGGGATTGCCTTCCACCTTGCCTTCAAGGATTCCAGCGATTTGGGTAGCGGTGAATTTCATTTCATTACAATGTGTGTTTGATACCGTAAAACGGAAAATAAAGACATTTATTGTTTCGGGGACGGCCCTTCGACAGGCTCAGGGGCCTAAGGTCGTTGAGCCTGTCGAAACGCCGACCAACAGGTTAAAGCAGGCGTTCAAAATCGCGCTTCAAAACGGCCACGGCCTGCTCCACCATCGGATTGGGCAAGGCCACGAGGCTCTGCGCCAAAATGGAGACATCCTCTTCGTCTTTCAGTTGCTCGAAAGTCGTATTGATTTGGTTGACAAGTTCTTCCTTGGCGTTCACCACGGCATTCCAAGTGGAATTGGAAACATACAACTGCTGGGCAAGGTTGTGCTCAAACTCCTCGCGCACATTCTGCAAAAGTTGGAGATGAAACGCGCCCTTCTCCATGCCCGGCGCATAGACGCGCTTCACCAACTGCGGCAGTTGTGCCCTTTCGAGAAAGAGCAGGAAACGCTCGTAGGCCTGCACCTTCAGCGGCATAATAATCTTCAAGGCTTGCACCTTCAGTTCCATTTTGCTACCGTTGCGAAGTTCGGCGTCTTTCATCCGAATCAGTCGGGACAAAAGTATCATCGCGGCGACCATCAGCAGCAGCCCCGCGCCCATCAGTGAATAGATAATCCAAGTGTTCATCGTTCGTTTGAATTTTGCGGCAAAGGTACGGGTTTTTCGCTGAAGCGCAAAATCCTTTGTGATGAGGTTAGTTTTTTGGCTTTTACGCCGTTGGGAGCTTCAAACATTTTGCGATTCTTGCAGTTTTTGGCGAAAAACATTTTGCGATAGTTGCTGTTTTTGCGAGAAAAAATTCTGCGATTCTTGCAGTTTTTGGCGAAAAACATTTTGCGATAATGTAAAAAGTTGTATTTTTGCACAGATTTTCAAAGGATTATAAAATCATCATTTTTGACGAGGTACAACTTCAGCCTTTGGCACGGCAGGCCATAAAACACCTTGTGAAAGACGGAAGATATGACTATATTGAAACGGGGTCGTTGCTTTCCATCAAGAAGAACGTGCAGAATATCCTCATTCCCAGCGAGGAAACCCGAATGACGCTTTATCCTTTGGATTTCGACGAATTCCGTTGGGCCACTGGCGACAATGTTTCGCCTGATTTCATGCGACAGGCTTTCGATATGAAACGTCCAATGGGTCGGGCTGTACACCGCAAATGGATGCGCGACTTGCGGCTTTACATGCTTATCGGCGGAATGCCACAGGCGGTGGATACCTACAACAAAACCAACAACTTGCAGCAGGTGGATGAGAAAAAACGCGAAATCATCATGCTGTATGACGACGATTTCAGGAAGATTGACGCGACGGGAACGGCTTCGCAAATTTTTATGGACATCCCTGCGCAGCTTTCGAGCAACGCCAACAGATACATCGTTTCGAGTGCGACGGAAAGCCGCCCGACCGAAACGACTGCCGTTGTGATTAAGGACATGGAGGATAGTATGGTGGTGACTTTGGCCTATCACGCCAACGACCCCAATGTGGGATTGGGCCTGACCAAAGACTACACCCGCTATAAAATGTTCTTGAACGATACGGGGCTGTTCATCACTTTGGCCTTTTGGGATAAGGATTATACCGAAAACACTGTCTATGACAAATTGCTGTCCGATAAACTTTCCGCCAATTTAGGTTATGTGTACGAAAATCTTGTCGCCCAAATGTTGGTGACAGCAGGAAACAGCCTGTATTACTACACTTTCCCCGATGGCAACAACCATAATTACGAAATAGATTTCCTTCTCTCGCGAGGCAACAAAATCGTTCCCATTGAGGTAAAGTCGTCGGGTTATAAAACCCACAAATCCTTGGACGAGTTCTGCAAGAAATATCCTTCGCGCATCGGGGAGCGCATTCTGCTTTATACCAAGGACTATCAAAAAGACGAGGTTGTTACTTGCTTGCCGGTGTATTATGCGGGGTTGATGTAAAAGAAGAAGGCGCGACAATCGTGCCGCGCCTTTTCTTGTTTTCTTTGTTTTTGTATTGCAAATGCCGATGTTCAATGCTTTATAAATTGAAAAGCCGAAAAACTATAAATGAAAATACTATTGTTTGTATGCCACGTTACTAATATTTCCATATAGTGGGTACGAATAACCTTGATAATAGGCGTTACCCGTAATATTACTTGTGAAAGAAAGTGTATTACCAGATAGAGTACCTCTATTATGAGAAACAGTCATAGTTATTGTAATGCCATTTTGGGTTTGTGTATCCGTTTCTGAATCAATAGTAATTGTATTTCCTACCACATCTGCTTCTGCATTATAAAAACCAGATACAAATACAATGTTGTCAGAATTTGAAGATTTTGTGATGGTTAGAGTTGCGTTGTTGTCTGAAGATATTGGTTCAGTGTAAGTTTGGCCATCTATTACCAAAGAATAGGAACCTGTCGCATTGATTCGATAAGTGCCAACAAACTGGTCTCTTTCGTCTGCTTTTGAGCAACTTGTCATCACAATAATGGTAGTTGTGGCAATCCATAACAAACATTTCAAAACAGTGTTTTTTCTCATTTTTTAATCCCTAAATACGTCTATCGGGCGCAACCTTAATTTTCCTTTCCAGCACCTCAAAGGAATATCCTTGACCAAAAGAAGCGTGGCACTGATATACCACTTCTTCCAATGGAGGTCGTGAGAATTACCTAATAAAGCAGATGTGATAATCAACCCACGCTACATGCGTAGGCAATTACACCCTCTTGCTTTATTATCTTTGGAAGTTTCTCACGTTTCCATTGGCAAGTTGAGCATAACGCTTCTTGTTCCTTTATGTTGGCGGTAAAATCCGCCATAAGAACTGCGGCAAAAATACAAAAAATTCGGATTCGGTTGCTAAAACCACGAATTTTTCACCGTTTTAGCACTCGAATCGCGATTTATATCCTCAATTAGCCATCAAATTTTTCCCCTCAACATGCCTCCCAATCAAAAAACAAATGCCCCTGCAAAAGTTATGCAGAGGCATTTCTGTCGATGGTTCGGACTCAGAAATTCCTCACTCCGCGAATGATTTTCCGGTCGTCCTTGTTGCCGTTGTAACTTTCGTCTTTGTGGTAAAACTTGCCGGAAGAATCCATGCTCCAAGCGTTGCAGATGGAGTATTCTGTCGACGACCAAAACTCCCAATCTTCTTCAGTTGAGAAGGGCGTGCCATCCACCGCAGAGAGGCTTTCATTCACCTTGTCAAGGTTGGCATAGAGGTACTTCAACTGACCCAAGGCTGGAAGATACCAACCGTTTTCGAAGTCAAGGAAATCAAAAGCAGGAAACGGTATGTCGTATCCACCTTCCAAAATGGTTTTGGTGTTGTTATAGCCATCAAGGTCATTCTTGGCTTGCAGTTTGTTCATACGGTTGCGCAACGGCGTGTCAACACTATTGGGTCCCCATTGGTACTTGCCCAAGTCATTCAAGCCCACAGCCCAGCCATGCTGCCGCGAGCCATCCACATGGAACACCACGCCGATGGGGGTATGTCCTGAAACCGCAAAACTACTGGGGCTGACAACGACATTGCCTTCGCAAAGAATGTCGCCCACGTGAACTTGAGCCTTCACAAATGGCGCTGCAACCATAATCAGGAGCGCCGTCATCAAATGTCTTGCTATTTTACGCATAACTTCAATTTTTTCCCTTTGGCACATCAAATATTGAACCAAATCTGTTTCAATCAGGCGACAAAAATAGAAAAAATCGACACACGAAACGAACAAACGACAAAAAAAAAAGCGAAAAGCATGGCTTTTGAAGCAAAAAAAGGCCTACCTTTGCCCATTCAATTCAACAAACAACAATTAAACATTTAAACATAAATCATGAGTGAAATCATCCTTTCCAACAGAGTTTTGAACATGGCTGAATCGGCAACTTTAGCCATGACCAACAAGAGCCGTGAACTGAAAGCCCAAGGCATCGACGTCATCAGCCTGAGCATCGGCGAACCCGACTTCAACACGCCCGAATCGGCCAAACAAGCCGGTGTGGACGCCATCAACGGTAACGACACGCACTACCCGCCCGTGCCCGGCACGCCCGCGCTGCGCAAGGCCATCGCCAACAAACTGAAACGCGACAACGGCCTCGACTACAAGGAAACCGACATCCTCGTTTCCAACGGAGCCAAGCAAGCCATCAACAACGCACTTTTGGCCATCGTCAACGACGGCGACGAGGTCATCATCCCCGCCCCGTTCTGGGTCTCCTACCCCGAAATGGTGAAATTAGCCGGCGGCGTGCCCGTCATCGTCAAGAGCGACATCGAGCACGACTTCAAGATCACAGCCGAGCAACTCGAAAAGGCCATCACACCCAAGACCAAGGTGTTCATGATCAACACGCCTTGCAACCCCAGCGGCAGCGTGTTCACCAAGGCCGAACTGACCGCTATCGCCGAAGTCTTGAAGAAATATCCCCAAATCATCATCATCTCCGACGAGATTTATGAGTTCATCCAATATGAGCAGAAGCACGAGAGCATGGGCCAGTTCGATTTCCTGAAAGACCGCCTCGTCCTCGTCAACGGCGTGGCCAAGGGTTATGCCATGACGGGTTGGCGCATCGGCTACATCGCCGCACCGCAAGCCATCGTGAAGGCCACCAACAAGATCCAAGGCCAAATCACCTCCGGCATTTGCACCATCGCGCAAGCCGCCGCAGCCAAGGCTATGGAACTCAGCCCCGATAACTCAACGGAAATCCAAGAAATGCTGAAGGCCTTCCGCCACCGCCGCGACACCTTCGTGAAGCTGCTGAACGAAATTCCGGGCGTGAAGTGCAACACTCCAGCCGGCGCGTTCTATGTGTTCCCTGAAGTGAAATCGTTCTATGGCAAGACCGACGGCGAGACCACCATCAAGGGCAGCGACGACCTCTGCATGTGGCTGCTCTACAATGCCCATGTGGCTTGCGTGGCCGGCAACGCCTTCGGCAACGACGACTGCATCCGCCTGTCGTATGCCACGAGCGAGGACAAACTCATCGAGGCCGTGAAGCGCATCAAGGCTGCATTAGCCAAACTTCATTGATTGAACTCGAAAAACAAGACTTAGCGTCGCTTTGCGTCACTGCGAGGAACGAAGCAGTCCAGACGAGCTACTCTTTTTCTGGATTGTTTCGTCGTTCCTCCTCGCAATGACGCAATGCGGCAGAAAAGCCCACCACCCAACAATTCAACAAACAACCTCCATGATCATCCTCTCCACCGAACCGATTCTTCCCATCTTCAACCAAGCCATCACCGACTACCACAAGTTTGACGACGTAAATCATCCTTGCGAAAACCCTTACGAAAGCCTGACCATCGAATGGTATCTTTATAATAAGGTGTGGATCGATACGGTGCAGTGGCACTTGGAAGACCTCATCCGCGACCCGAACATCGACCCCGTGGAGGCCCTTGCCCTAAAACGCCGCATCGACAAGTCGAATCAGGACAGGACAGACATCGTGGAGATGATTGATGGATATTATCTTCTTCTATTCCAACGTGTTGAACCGAAAGTCAACGCCACACTCAACACGGAGAGTCCCGCTTGGGCCATCGATAGGCTTTCGATTCTTCAGTTGAAGATTTACCACATGAAAGCCGAAGTGGAGCGCACCGACGTGAGCGAGGAACACAAGGCAAAGTGCGAGGAAAAACTGCGCGTCTTGCAAGAACAAAACACCGACCTTTGCACCGCCATCGACCAGCTGATGGAGTGCTACAAGGCCGGTGAAAAGGTGATGAAGGTCTATAAACAGATGAAGATGTATAACGACCCCGCACTGAACCCAGTGCTCTACGGGCAAAAATGAAAAAACTCCTCATCATAAGGTTCTCAGCTCTCGGCGACATCGCCATGACGGTGCCCGTGGTCTATGACTTGGCCACTCAATACCCTGATTTGGAGATTACCATGCTCAGCCGACCAATGGCAAAGCCGTTGTTTGAGCTAATGCCCCAAAATGTACATTTTTTTGGTGCCGATTTGGAAGGCCGGCACAAAGGTTTTTTTGGCTTGAACCGCTTGATAACAAACGATCTCCACTATGAGAACTTTGACTATGTTGCAGATTTCCATGATGTATTACGCAGTATAATAGTGAGGTTGAATTGCCGAATGCTTGGACAAAAAGTCGCTAAAATCGACAAAGGGCGCAAAGGGAAAAAGGCTTTGACGAGGAAGAAAAACAAGGTTTTTGTGCAACAGGCCACTTCTTTTGAGCGGTATGCCAAAGTGTTGGAACAGTTGGGCTTCCCCATCGAACCGCAATTTGTGAAACTTGATTATTCTGCTTTTTGCGGGACGCAAAAAGCGACCAATGAAACTTGGATTGGTATTGCGCCGTTTGCCAAACATCCTGCCAAAGTCTATCCAATGGAAAAGATGGAGGAAGTCATCAAGGCCTTAAGCGAAAGGGAAAACACAAGCGTTTTTCTTTTCGGTGGCGGCAAAGAGGAGAAACGGAAGATTGCGGAACTTTGCGCCAAATACCCGAATGTGCAAGCCGCCAAAACCTCTCAAGGCTTGAAAGGCGAATTAGCCTTAATGGGCCAATTGGACGTGATGCTTTCGATGGACTCGGCCAACATGCACTTGGCTTCGTTGGTCGGGACGAGGGTGGTTTCCATTTGGGGCGGAACGCATCCCTTCGCCGGATTCTTGGGCTGGAACCAAAAA
>CACXQO010000132.1 GCA_902769815.1 uncultured Bacteroidia bacterium
TTCGGCCCTCCCGGGGCTGGCAAGGGAACCCAATCGCAGTTCTTGCGCGAAAAATACAACTTGACCTATATCTCGACGGGTGAAATCCTGCGCGAGGAAATCGCCGCCGAGAGCGAACTTGGCCTCCAAGTGAAGGAAATCATTGGCCGAGGCGGTCTTGTCTCCGACGAAATCGTGGCGAAAATCATCGAAAAGAAGCTCTCCGACAACATGGATTCTGCTGGTTTCCTCTTCGACGGCTATCCGCGCACGGTGCGCCAAGCCGAAATCCTTGAGGAAATGATGGAGAAATTCGACATGTCGCTGACGGGTGTTTTAAGCCTCGAAGTGCCTGAAGAACTGCTCATCGAGCGCATGTTGGAGCGCGGCAAGACCAGCGGTCGCGCCGACGACAACCTAGACTCCATCAAACACCGCTTTGAAGAATATTACGAGAAAACTCACCCCGTGACGGATTTCTATTTGGAGAGAGGTAACCTGCATCCAGTGAACGGCGTGGGCGAGATTCCAGAGATTTTCGAGCACCTTTGCACGGTGATTGAGTCATTGTGAATTTCACGCTTATAATATTTTTCACGCAGAATCCGCAGAAATCGCAGAACCTGCCGGACGTATGTTTTGCGTCGCTTCGCGCTTCATATAGTTCAGCGTATTCTGCGTGCTTAAATATCGCCTTCTGTGTGAGATAAATTCGTGTGAATTTCAATGTTCCCAGCGGATGTCGCGCTTGAGAACAGCAGGCGGGTTGCCACCAATCACTTGATAATCACCTGAAAAGTTCGATTTTACCATCGTTCCTGCCGCAACCACCGTATTGTCAGGCACTTCCGCACCTTTCAGTAATACGCACTTGCAGCCTATCCAAAAATGATGGCCTTGTCGGGATTGATGCGCTCGTTATCCTTATTATATAATGGATGTTCGTCGGTGTCCATCACGAGGATGTCCCAACTCAACAGGCAGTCATTGCCGAAATGGATTTCCTTGGCGCAGACGATGGTGCTTTCCGCCGTCATGTTGAAGTCCGCGCCGAGGCTCAGATGCCCCCGCACCGAAATTTTTGAGCCATGCCCGATGCTCGCCTTGCCGCCGAAACTCACCGTGCCGCTCACCTGCCAAATCGTGCGTGAACGCTTGCGGTCATAATGGCCCACATCGCCGAAGCCGATTTTCACCATTGCCGTTTCCATGTTTTCAGGCAGTTCCACTTTGCCGTGCAGTTCGCGCAAAAAGGTACGGTGTGAAACAACGACGGGCAACTTCAAGGCCGTTTTCAGCGGAAAATAATGCAGGTTGAAACGTAAGGTCTTCGGAATCGAGCGGATGATATTGAAAAAATCGAAAGCGGTCATGGACTATGATTTGAAAGAGGCAAAAATAGGAAATAAACATTTATGAATTATGAAAGGAAACAATGATGAAAAGATACGCATTAGTATTGCTAACTATTCTGCTGACAATTAGCGGTTTCGCGCAAAAGCAAGACGCATTTACGGAAGAGGATGCCAAGCAGTTTTATCGCACCATGCAGGGCGATTATGTCATGCAAGTGAACGACTCGACCACAGCGATGGTGCATTTTACGCCGATTTGGGAAAATTTGGGAAACCGTTTCCAATGGCTCTATTTGGAGGCCGTGATGGACAAGCAGGTGGTTTTGCAGAAGGTGCTTGAAGTGACACCGAAGAACAGCAAAATTTTCATGGTGAAGGTGTATGACCTGAAGAATCCGCAGCAGTTTGTCGGCAAATGGGCAAATCGCAATTATTTCGACGGTTTCACGCCGAGCATGTTGAAATCGGGCAAACGTATGACCTTCGTTAAAACCTCCGATTTTTCCTATCAGACGAATGTCGGCCCTAAACGTTTCGGTTTCATTGATTGTTTTCCGAAAGGCGACCTGTTGCATTTCAAGTTCGTGCAGGAGGACGAGCGTTTCTACATCAAGCGGATACCAAAAGGAACAAATCGAATCCTTGGCTATCAAGGTCTTAAAGAGCTGACAGACTAAAAGAAAAGCGGCCTAAGCCGCTTTTTTCATTTCATCTTGAACACCCAAGCCGCAGTGCTTTTCAAGTCGCTGTATTTCAGTCCGCTCGTGTCGATGAAGAGTTGGCCGTTTTCGTATTTCCAAGGCAATGTTTTTGGGCAGCCTAACAGCGTGATTTTTGTGTCTTTTTCGGGTTTTTCGATATTTAAAACCAACTGGTCTTCAGGGTAATCCAAGGCGATGGCATAAAGTGCATCCTTGCCTTGCGTGTAGCAAACGCTGGGTTGCTCGCAGGTGTAAGTGGCCTTCAATCCTTCCGTGGGTAGCATTGCTCCCATCTTAAAGCCTTGCATCACCTGCTTTTCCATCTTCTTCGACGACCAATACAGACTGATGGTGGCTTCCATGTCGTATTCTTCATAGAAAACTTCGATGTTGTGCTGACCGGCTTCGAGTTTCATTTTGCCAGATTTCGATACCTGAGTGTTTTCAATTACGGTTTTGCCGTCAATGACCAATTTGGCTTTGTCATCCGTTTGGATTTCAAAGGTATAGGTGTCGGGCAGACAGGAGAACGAGCCTTGCCAATGTGCTTGGAAGTGGTCGCAGCTGATGGCAGGGTCAGGGGAATTGCGCTTCCAGTCGAAATTGATTTTCTCGTCCATACGCCAAATGCTGACGGGTTTCATCTCATAGAACTTCTTGTAAGGTCGCGTTCCGTAAATGGCTTCCCCGTTGATCTCCAACCACTTGCCGAGGTCTAAAAGACGCTCTTGTTGCAACAACGGGATTTTGCCGTCGGCGGCAGGCCCTACGTTGAGCGTCATACCGCCGCCAGCCGCCACGAGGACACAGAAATGGCGGATGAGCTCGTCGGAGGTCAGGTAGTTTTCCAAAGGCTCGTTGCGGTTGAGGCCGAAACTGCGTCCCAAACCGCGACATTCCGCCCAAGGCCTGTCGGTGAGCGTGATGCCCGCGCTGTATTCAGGTGTGCGGAAGCCGTGTTGCTGTCCGTCGCCCCAGCGGTCATTGACGATGGCATCACTGCCCACGGTATTGTAGTACCACGAAATCAGTTCGGTGGCGTGCCATTGCTCCGCACTGTTGCGCCACTCGCCATCGGTGAAAAGGACGGTGGGCTTGTATTTGGTAATCAATTCCTTGAACTGCGGGATCATGTGGGTATCCACGTAAGTGCCAATGTTTTCGTCAGGGTCAACGTACCAGCGGTGGATGTTGCTTTTCCATTCGGGCAGGGAGTAGTAGAAACCCATTTTGAGGCCTTTTTTGCGGATGGCCTCGGTCAGTTCGCCGCAGATGTCGCGCTTCGGCCCGATTTCTACGGAGTTCCAATTCGGCGCATATTGGCTCGGCCAAAGGCAAAAACCATCGTGGTGCTTTGAGACCAGAAGCACGTACTTCGCCCCCGA
Organism: uncultured Bacteroidia bacterium; assembly: GCA_902769815.1. Lineage (GTDB taxonomy): Bacteria > Bacteroidota > Bacteroidia > Bacteroidales > F082 > Limimorpha. Next base: position 3,421 of record CACXQO010000132.1, read on the forward strand.
TTTTTGGAACAGTTCCGCCCATTCGTCAGGATTCCAAAGTTCGGCTTTCCACATCGGCGCAAAGTCTTCATACTGAAAGTCTTTTCCGTAAATACGCTCTTGGAAGGCCTTGCGGTCGTCGTTGGTCATCAGGCCGCGATAGTACCATTCGGCGTAGCCTTCCAAGCTCGCGTAGGCTGGCACGGAATACACGCCCCAATGGATGAAAATGCCCAATTTGGCATCGGAAAACCATTGCGGATAGCCCCGCTCGTTGATGGATTCCCAAGTGGGCTGGACTTGGGCGGAGAGGGTTTTGCAGAGTAATACCAAAATCGTGATAATTAGTGTGTTATATTTCATATTGGTAGTTTGTAAAATGCAATTCTGCTTCTTCAGACGAAATAGTTCTACCTTCTTCAATGTCTTTCAAAGAAAGTTTAATTTGCTCTTTCAATTCTTCAACTGTCCAACAGCAAGGAGGTTGTATTTCTTTTTGCTTTGTTTTCATAATTGGGCAAAAGTAGTACATTTTTCAATTAATGATGAATTTGAGTGGAATTTTTCTAATTTTGCGGTATGAATATCTACCAACTCTTTCCACGACTTTTCGGAAACAAGCAAACCGCGTTCCGAATGAACGGCTGCAAGGCAGAAAACGGCTGCGGCACTTTTGACGACATTGACGAGACCGCCCTCAACGCGATTAAGGATTTGGGGTTCACCCACATTTGGCTGACTGGCATTCTGGAACACGCTTCCGAATCGACGGGCACGCACCCCGACATCACCAAAGGCCGCGCAGGCTCGCCATACGCCGTCACTAATTATCGTTCCGTTGACCCCGATTTGGGCACAATGGCCGATTTTGAACAATTGGTCAATCGAATCCACGAAAAAGGAATGAAAGTAATTATCGACTTCATTCCCAATCATTTGGCGCGACAATACAAGGACTTCGACCCTTGCAATTTCTATTATTGCGAAGGACAAGCGTTTGTTTCGCCAAGGCGAATCAGCGAACAGCCATACGAGGAGTTTCCCGCCAAGGCGACGGGCAACAATGTGTTTGCGCCCAATCCGAGCATCAATGATTGGTACGACACGGTGAAACTGAACTACGACAATCACGACACTTGGGAGAAAATGCTTGGCATTTTGCGTTTTTGGTGCGCCAAGCAGGTGGACGGTTTTCGTGTGGATATGGCCGAGATGGTACCCGTGGCATTTTGGCAGTGGGTGATAGCCGAATTACGCAAAGATTACCAGCCGCTGATGATTGCAGAAATCTATCAACCAGCACTTTATAAGCATTTCCTTGAAGCGGGTTTCGATTATTTGTACGATAAAGTTGGATTGTACAACACTTTGGAAAACATCCTTTGCCACGGTCACGAGGCCAAAGAGATTAGCCAAGTGTGGAAGGATTTGGACGAGATGGATGCCCAAATGTTGCGCTTTATGGAGAACCACGACGAGAAGCGTTTGGTCTCGCCGCAGTTTGTGGGCGATGCCATTGCCGCTTTGCCCGCCGTGTCGCTTTCCGCCTTGATGAACACGGGGCCGTTTATGGTTTACAACGGACAAGAAAGTGGTGAAACAGCCTCTGGTGTAGTGGGTTACAGTGGTGATGACGGTCGTACTTCCATTTTCGATTATTGTCACATGCCCGAACATCAAAAGTGGATGAACAGCGGCCAATTCGATGGCGGCCAGTTTGACGAAAAGCAAAGAAAATTGTTCGGTTATTATCGTAACTTGTTGCACTTCAGGCAAGAACATTCCGCAATCAGCGAAGGGAAGTTCTACGATTTGATGTGGTGCAACCCGTGGTATATGAACTTCGACCCTCAGTTTGTGTATGCCTTTTTGCGCTATTCCGAAACGGAACGCTTGCTTGTCGTTGTGAATTTCAACCGTAAAGAGCCTCGCGATATGGAAGTGAAAATTCCGCACGATGCCCTCGTTTTGATGGGCAAACGCAAAGCCAACGAATTCGATATGAACGACTTCGCTAACGAGGTGGCTCCTGTGCATTTGGAGGCCTCTGAAACCAAGGTTATTGATTTGGATTCGGGGGAGGTAGTGTTTCATTGAGGAGATTTTGGTATTTTTGCGGTGCTATAGACGATGAAAATGACGGAATCCAATAGAATAGAATTCAAGCGCGAATTGACCGACGAACTCGACATTGAGAAGGAAGTCGTCGCTTTCCTCAATTATCGAGAGGGCGGCATCATTTATATTGGTGTTGATGATGGCGGCAAAGCCATAGGCGTATCTGACATTGACGGCGATATGCTGAAAATCAAGGACCGCATCCGAAAGAATGTTATGCCTTCGCCGATGGGCCTGTTTGATGTGACTGCTGAACTGGTTGATGGAGTGAAAGTTATCAAAGTGTTTGTGGCGTCGGGCAGTGAAAAGCCTTATTACAAAGCCAAGTACGGTATGAGTACGCGAGGGTGTTTCATTAGGGTTGGGACGGCTGCCGAACCGATGACCACCACGATGATTGAGGACTTGTTCGCCCATCGAGTCAGGAACTCGTTGGGTCGTATCAGATCGCCACGACAAGATTTGACTTTCAGTCAGTTGCGGATTTATTACGAAGAAAAGAAGCATCCGCTTAACGAGAACTATTTGCGCAATCTGGAACTTTTGACCGAAGATGGGGCGTTGAATTATGTTGCTTATCTTTTGGCCGACGAAAACGGGAATTCCATCAAAGTGGCAAAATATGCTGGCAAGGATAGGGTTGACCTCATTTCGAATAATGAATACGGCTATTGTTGCTTGTTGACCGCGACAAGGCGGGTGTTGGAGAAACTGAAAGTTGAGAATTTCATTTCGACGGAATTGACCTATATGAGCCGCATCGACACCCCATTTTGGGACGAGCGGGCGATTCACGAGGCAGTCATCAATTTCATCGTTCACAACGACTACAGCCGTGAAGTGCCGCCAAAGTTTGAGATTTTCTCCGACCGACTTGAAATCACTTCATACGGTCGTTTGCCTGAAAATATGTCGGAAGATGAGTTTTTTAATGGTGTTTCCATCCCACGTAACAAAGAATTGATGCGGATTTTCAGGGACGTTGAGATGGTGGAGTCGTTAGGCTCTGGAATGCCGAGAATTATGCAAGTTTATGGTCGCGAATGTTTCACTTTTATGGAGCATTTCATTCGGTTTACTGTGCCGTTTTATAAGGATATCACCGATAGTGTCACCGATAATGTCACCGAAGGAAATACAGACTCACAAAAACACGTGGAGAAAGACCGAAAACACGTGGGAAAGGATATAGAACACGTGGAAAAAGATGAAAAACACGTGGAAAGTATTGGTGCAAAAACGCTACAGAAAACGCTACAGAAAACGCTACAGAAAACGCCACAGAAAATAATGGATTTGATAATGAAGAATCCTGATATTACCACTCAAGAAATGGCCACATTAATTGGAATAGATAGGAGTAATATTGCAAGAGCCATCAAAAAACTTCAAGAACGTGGTTTGGTTCGCCGCGTTGGCCCCGACAAAGGCGGCCACTGGGAAATCATCGAAAACAAAACAAAAACAGAATAATATGCTCCCTTTAGTACAAAACGACCCTTGGCTAAACCCCGTCAACAATGCTGTTGACGACCGCCACAACCACTATGAATGGCGGTTGAACGACATCAAAAACCGTTACGGTAGCCTTAAAAATTTCGCCTCGGCGCATCAGTTTTTGGGCTTCAATTACGACAAACGTCGCCACGGCTGGTGGTATCGCGAATGGGCACCTGCTGCACATTACCTTTCGCTGATGGGCGACTTCAATAATTGGAATCGCTATGAGTTCCCTTTGGAGAACATCGGCAACGGCATTTGGGAAATCTTCTTGCCAGATAGTGAGTTTGGAAAAACGCTTGTCCACGGCAGCAAACTGAAGGTGCTGGTGCAGTCGCAAATCGGTGAGCACGAGCGTATTCCCGTGTATATCAAGCGGGTGATTCAGGATGAAGGCACCAAGGACTACGACGCCCAATTCTGGAATCCGCCCACACCTTATTTATATAAGCACACCGTGCCGCAACTGAAAAACGAGCCGCTGCTGATTTACGAGGCGCACGTTGGTATGGCGCAGGAGGAGGAAAAAGTTGGGAGTTATAAGGAGTTCACCGAGAAGATATTGACGCGCATTAAGGCGGACGGCTACAACGCCATCCAATTGATGGCCATTGCGGAGCATCCCTATTACGGCTCGTTTGGCTATCATGTCTCCAATTTCTTCGCTCCGAGTTCGCGTTTCGGTACGCCCGAAGAATTGAAGGAACTGATTGATACAGCGCACGGTATGGGCTTGTTGGTAATAATGGATCTCGTACATTCCCACACGGTGAAGAACATCCGCGAGGGCATCAACTTGTTTGATGGCTCTGATGGTCAATACCTTCATGCGGGTGAGCGCGGCAACCACAATCTTTGGGACTCCAAACTTTTCAACTACGGCAAGGAGGAAACGCTGCAATTCCTGCTCTCCAATGTGCGCTATTGGTTGGAGGACTTCCGTTTCGACGGTTTTCGTTTCGATGGCGTGACCTCGATGCTGGGCCTCGTCATTGACGACCCGTGGAAATATTTCAATGATAATGTGGACAAGGACGCAGTGACTTACTTGCAATTGGCCAACACACTTTGCCACGAGATGAATCCACACGCCATCACCATCGCGGAGGATGTGAGCGGAATGGCGGGCATTTGCCACCCGATTTCCTACGGCGGCATAGGTTTCGACTATCGTCTCGGCATGGGCTTGCCTGACTTTTGGATTAAAGTGCTGAAAGACCAACCCGAGGAACAGTGGAGCATGAACGACTTCTTCTTCACCATGACCAATCATCTGCCGCAGACCAAGACAGTGGCCTACGCCGAGAGCCACGACCAAGCGCTTGTCGGAGATAAAACCATCGCTTTCCGCCTGATGGACAAGGAGATGTATTATTCCATGAGCGTTGATGCTCCTTCAATGACTGTTGACCGTGGCATTGCCCTGCACAAGATGATTCGCTTGTTCACGCTCACTTTGGGCGGCGAGGCTTGGCTCAACTTCATGGGCAACGAGTTCGGCCATCCCGAATGGATTGATTTCCCGCGCGAAGGCAACAATTGGAGTTACCAATACGCCCGCCGCCAGTGGTCACTGGTGGACAACGAGCATTTGAAATATCGCTTTATGGGGGCTTTCGACAAAGCGATGCTTGAGTTTGCCAAAACTCATATCGTCATGCAGGCCTTGCCAGCGTGGCTGTTGTTGGCCGATGAGAACAACAAGACTATCGTTTATGAGCGCGGTAACCTGATTTTCGTCTTCAACTGGGGACCACATTCTATCCCCGATTATGTGATACCCGTCAGGCAGACAGGCGATTACCGCATCATTCTCACCACAGATGAGCCTGCTTTCGGCGGCTTCAACAACATCGATACAAGCGTGAGATTCCCCTCCGAGCAGCACGGCGACAGCATCACGATGAAGGTTTACAACGTGAGTCGTGTGGCGACGGTGTATCAACGCATTCCATAAACGAAAAAGCCGCCCAAACGAGCGGCTTTTCTTTTTGAATCTCTATGATTTAGAAGTTGTAATACAATCCAAAACGCGGGGCTGCGGTTTCGAAATCAAGGACGAAAGCACCGTGTTCATAGTAATTCATTTTGTCATAGCCGAGGAAACCGACCGAGAAGGCGGCAGTCCAATGTTTTGTGGCCATCCAAGCGACGATAGGTCTGAGACCGACTCTGTAACCTTCAGCATCCATAAGGCCGAATTGACCCATTACATCCATAGCAACGCTGAACTTCTCGACATTGGCAATAGTGTAACGGACATAAGGTGTCAGCATTAAGCCCGTGCCCTCTCTGAGAGGAGAATTAATATAAGCAAAGTCGGCGGCACAAGCGAAGGTCAACGGAACGCTGGTGAGGCTGTAACCAATTTCGGGAGCAATTTCAAAAGACTTGGTGTCTTTTGACATGACACCGCTAATGGAACCGCCCAACCAAACTTGAGCGTTTGCAGTGAAGATGCCTGCGAAGGCAATGACCAAGGTCAAAAACAGTTTTTTCATTTTTTTGTGATTTTAATTAAACATTTAGTGAATTGATTTCTGTTTTCAATGAACTGGCGTGGCATTATCAATTTCCGTGCCAGAATTATTTCTCGATAAAAGCGATGGTTTCGCCCTTCGCAACGCGCTTGCCTTGGTCAGCCGTGGCCTCAACAATTTTGCCGGGCCAGAGGGCGTAAACGGGTTCCATGCCATGCTCGCTGTTGATGGCGCAAAGCAGGTCGCCTTCCTTATACACCTTGCCGGGAGCGGGGGCAATGCTCTTGTCGTCGAAGTCCACTTCCCACATCACGATGCCGCTCACGGGCGCGATGACGGGTTCGGCGTTGGGATGGCGCAAGGCGCGCAAGTCCGGAATCTTGGCCTCGCCGCCAGCCTTTTCGAACTTGGCCTTCATCTTGGCTTCCAGCTCTTGGTTGAAGCGGCGCTTGGCTTCGCCCGACTTGTACTCGCGGTATTGCTTCTCGTGCATGGCAAACTCGAACAGTTCCTCGTCGTCTTGGCCGCGGTCCCAACCCTCTTTCTTCATCTCCTCAATGAAGTGCGGCAAGGCGTTGGGATAGTTGTCTTGCGGGTTGCCCGTGAAGAACTTCATGCCTTTCTTTTTGGCCAATTCCACGATTTCGGGAGCCAAAGTGCCGGGCAGTTTGCCGGCCTTGCCGAGAATCATGTCCCAAGCGGCGGGGTCAATGCTGGTTTCGTAACGCGGTTCGCCCTTGCTGAGCGCGAAGAGGTTCATCAGGGCAATGTTCTTGGTGTATTGGCTGAACGGCGTCACCAAAGGCGGGTTGCCGAGTTTCGGCCAGATGTCCTGCACTTCCTGGAACATCTCGACGAGCATTTCGTCTTCGCTGAGTTCCGGCAGGCCGTCTTTCTTGCGGTTCATGTTGATGGCGGCGTGTACCGGCTTGAGGTCGGCCATCAGCGAGCCCATCATGCCTCCAGGCAGACCACTACCCAGCAGCAACGAGTTGATGTAACGGTTGCGCGGGTCGATCCAATAGCCGAGGAAGTCGTCGATGAAGCTCTGCGTCATGCTGCGGGCGGCCATATAGGTCTT
>CACXQO010000133.1 GCA_902769815.1 uncultured Bacteroidia bacterium
TCTGTAGCGCAACTGATGGTCACGTTTTGTGGCTCATAGTAAGTGCCTCCCGCAGGGTTGAAAGTCGGGGCAGCCACGGTAGGAATGGGCGGTTCGCCGCCTTCGCCTTGCATAAAGATGTCTAAGAAGAAGTTGTACTCGCCATTGGCCATATTGCTGGTGGCGTAGGCTTTCACGATGTTTTCCGTTTCGGTGACACGCAAGGCAAAGGCGCGGTTTTCGGTGGTGGCATTAACGATGTTGAAGCCTTGGTAGTTGGGCACCAATGAGCCTTCTTCTGAAATGCCGTTGGCAATGGTCCAAAGGGTCTTTTCGCTGTTCATCACGAAGTTAGTGCCGCTGTTGCCGTAGCCAATCGTGTCGCCGTTGGCATTGGTGAAGGTGTAGCCGTCGGCAGTGATGCCCACCGTCCAATAATAGTTGTCCTCGTCGGCCAAGATATTGGCGGGGATGATTTCGTCAGTGCCGCTCATCTCGCTCGTGAACTCGGTTGTGGCAAGTTTGCCGCTTGATGGGGTGCTTTCGATGGCCAAGTAGGCATCCGTCGTTTCGTTGTAGCGCGAAGCCAAAATGACTTTGTTGCCCGCCACAAGTTGGGCGACATCCAAGATTCGGACATAATCGCCTCCCGGAACAGGCGGCTCGGTGACGACGCCATTCAAAGTTACGGTGGTTTGATCTGATGAAGATGAGTGAATGTTAATAACACCACTATATTGGCCGACTTCCGAACCGTTCATTCTCACATAAATTGGGGTGGGTGGGAGCGTTCCAGCGATGTCATCAATGTAGAGCTGCCATGTAAATTCCTCGTTGTCAAAAGAAATTTCAAATTCGTTTTCCATGGATTGAATGATAACGCTACCTGTTGAGCCGCCACCCGGTGCCGGACCGATGTTGACCCCCGACAAAGTGAAATACTGTGATTCTGACGGACCTTCACCTACAACATGTGTGAACCCTGACAATGAGTTTGGTGTTGCGGTAAGATTCGGGACTGTGGTGAATCCAATGAGTGTGATGTCGTCAACTTCCCAAGCCGCTGCCTCGGTTTCTGTTGAGGTGTATTTGAAAGCGATGTAGCAGTCGTGGGCTGGATATGGGGTAATGCTAATGTGTATATCGCCTGACTCAACCCATGTGTATGACCCCGGCGACATGTTGAAATCAAATGTCCACCAATTGGCTGTTGTCGGGTCAACACCATCGTAATTGGTTGAGTATTTCAGTTCCAAATCCGGACCAGTGTAGTTCTTGGCATTTCTGAACGACAAGATTACATTGTCGTAATCGTGCATGTTGAACGCGGGGGAGATGCACCATTGCTCATTGACACCGCCATTGTAACCGTTGGCGTAAGCGTAATGGTTGCCTTGATGCTCACCAACAGTCCAGGGCTTGTTGCCTTCAACGGTGACAAATGTCCAGCCGTTCATTTCGCCTTCCCAGTCTTGGTTGAAGATGGTGACTGCACCAAGTTGGATGGTATAGGTGGCTTCGGCAATATCGCTGTCGTTGTAGCCTTCTTTCGTGGCGTATGCCCAAATCGTCATGTTTTCCTCCATAATAGATGGTGGCACCGTCAGTCGTGCAACTGATGGTGACTTCTTGAACTTCATAATAGGTGCCGCCATTAGGGGTGAAAGTAGGAATGGCCACAGTGGGTGTGGGCGGAACGGGAGGTTCGCCTCCTTCGGACTTTACGAAGAGGTCGAGGAAGAAGTTGTAACCGTTGTTGTTATTGTTTGATACGGCATACGCGCCGTAATTGTGTTGGCCATTCAAGGCGAAACCTCTGCCGGGAGTGTTCAAATTGGTGATATAAAAACCTGTATATCCGGGCATCATGGCACTTTCGCCAGCAGTTTCGATGGCGACCGTCCATTCGGTATTGTCGCCATTAGTGTAGAAGTTGGTGCCGCTTGACCAACCAATCATTTCGCCAGCGGCATTGGTGAAGGTGTAGCCGTTGGTTGTCACGCCGACCGTCCAATAATAGTTGCTTTCTTCGTCCGTGATGGATGTGGGGAGAATCTCGTTACCCTCGTCGGTAGTCGAGGTGAAAGGCACACCCGTAGGCTTGCCCGATGAGGTGTTACTCATGGCGTAATACTCATTGGCATTTTCGTCAAAACGTGCAGCGAAAACCACATAGCAGCCTTCAGTGAGTTGGCTCAAGGCACTGATGCGGGCATATTCGCCTTCTGGTGTGGGTGGGGTAGGTGGGGTAGGTTCGCCGCCCGTCACTTCGCCCGCGACATTAATAAACAAGGTGTCGGCTCCTTCGGTGACGGCATACACCTGTTCGCTGTAAGTGCCAACTTCAAGACCTGCTTTCATGCGTACATGAATGTTGAAGTTGCTGAAATGGCCTGAGTTGTAAATGACGACAGGGTTTTCGGCATAGAAAAGACTCCCGCCCAAAACGGAAATCTCGAAATTCTCCGAAGGATAAACAAAAGCGGAGCCGAAAAGGTTGTTGCCGCTCAACTGGAAATCCATGATTTCCGAAGGGCCTTCTTCGTAGGTGTAGGTGAAGCCGGTGAGTTCGTTGAGGTTTGCGCTCAGTTCGGGTTCGGGCTGGACGGGCGTGTTCAAGGTCACATCCGAGGCCAACGCCACACGGATTTGGGCTGCATTGAAATAACCCACCACGCCAATCACATCCACCAAATCGCCTTCCTCGATGCCCGTCAGTTCAGGCACCTTATAGATATTGGTGCTGTTTTCGCCTTGCGTGAGCGGGGTGTTGCCGCTGGTATTGATGGCCCCGATGGTGGCCGCCTCAATCATCACGCGGGTGCATTGCAGGGCTTCGTCGCCGCCTTCATTGATTTCGGCGATGGTCTTGGTGACCAAAGGCAGCGGATTGTTTGAGGAAAGGATGCTGAACTCGCTGGAATTGTTGCCATTGATGTTCGACAACTCCTTGAGGCCGTTGTAGTTGGCGCGTTTTCCGTAGGCTTGCACCATGTCGCCAAGGGCAAGTTCTGAAGGAACGGTGCCGCTGTTCAGGAAGAGGCAGATGCCGCCCGTAGCGTCCTGAACATAGATGTTCCTGTTGTCGATGAAATTGACAACACCTTGCACCATAGCGTATTCGTTCACCTCAAGGGCGCGGGCTTCGGCAATGGTGAGCAGGGTGGGGAAGGTGTAGGTGGCCGAAGCGACATTGCTGGCGGTGTAGCCTTCTTTCCAAGCCTTGGCCTTCACGGTGGTGGTTTCGTTGATGGTCAAGGGTGAAGTGTAGAGGCTGCTGGATTCGGTCGGGTCGGTGCCGTCCGTGGTGTAGCGGATTTCGGCATTTTCAGTGGTGCAACTGATGCTCACCGACTGGGCCTCAAAATAGGAACCTCCGGCAGGGTTGAAGGTCGGGGTGGCCACGGTTTGTTGCTGTCCGCCAGCGTCGTAGGTCACGGCGATGGCTTGGATACGGCGGTGTCCCGAAGTGCCTCCGATGGTGAACGTCACCTCGTTGGTTTCGCCTGTCCAAGTGGGAGATTCAAAAGTGCCGACTTCAGTGATGATTTCGTTGGAGCCTTCTCCAGAGGCGAAAGTGAGCGTGATTTCATTGATGCTACCGGTTGAGGAAACCACGAAATTGTTGCCTCCGTATGCCCTGATAGCCGCGCCAGTGTTATAATACTTCGGAGAATTGTTGCCCGTGCCTTTGTTGAACACGACGGTAACATTGTCGTCAATGTCGATGACTACTCCGTCCAAGTCTTGGGCATTGGCGTAGCCTTGTTCCGAGAAGACGATGGAGGCTTCCGTCCTCGATTGGGCAAATAGGGCGGTTCCCATCAACAGCAAAAAGGCTGTCAGCAAAAAAGTCAGTTTTTGTTTCATTTGAAGAAGATTTAATTATTTGATACTTAATGGTTTAACTTCAATAAAAGATATAATTGTTCCAAGTTTCAAAATTAGGAATTTGTTGTTGACTGAAGCGGGTGAAACCCATTTTGTTTTCGACTTTTTTTCAACATTGGGGTGTTGATAACTTCTGAGGGAAATGTTGATGGTTTTTTGTTGAAGTCTGATGGTGAACGGGGAAAAAACTTATTTTTGCGCATTGTTTCTTAATCAAGCTGTTATGGATTGGACTATACTAAATACCATTGTCACCATTGTATCAATTGTTGTGGGTGTTGTAGGCATATCCGCCGTTGTTTATTATTTGTTTCCTAAAATATGGAGAAAGAAATATTTAGCAGAGCATAACCCAACGCCTCACTTTGAACAGGAAATGAAATATGGCGACATCTATGTCCAGCCAAAAATTGAAATGGAAGATAAAGACAAGAAAAAGATTGTCAAACTGTTGAGAGATTATTTTTTCAATGATGTATTTGTGAAAAAGGGAGCAAAGGAGGATAAAAAGGTGTTCTGCATCCTTGGCGATACAGGGATGGGGAAAACCGCAGCATTGGTCAATTTGTTCGTTGACTATGTAAAACATTACAGAAAAGGCAACATTCCTTACGACATTTGGCTTTATTCGTTGGCCGACCAAAACGTCTTTGATAAAATAAAGGGTATTAAAGACAAAGGGAAAAGCATTTTGCTGTTGGATGCCGTTGACGAAAACAATGAGGCCAAGGACGACAATACATACAATGACTTTATCAAGAAATTGGAGCTGGTGTATCAAGACTTTGCCTTTGTGGTGACCACTTGCCGACCACAGTTTTTCGGTGACGAATCGGAAGTGTTCAATCGAACAAGGGCGAAAAGAGACGGGTTTTTCCTGAAGTGCAAGCGGTTGGATTTGGTTCAATTCGACAAAGACCAAGTCCGCGAGTATTTGTTTAATTTGTATTATCACGAGCCGAACAAAGAACTACTACAGGAAAAGGCAGAAAGAATCATAAAAAAATGCCCAAAGATTGCCCAACGGCCCTTGGTGCTTTCGTATATTAATGAATTGGTTAGCGACGAAAACAAAAATTATGAAACCACCCTCGACATCTACGATGCCATTGTAACGAAATTGATTGAGCGCGAAACCAATAAAACATCTCCTTATTCTGACAAGAAAATGATGCGACAATGGCGAGGTTTATTGTCGGAAGTGGCTGGTTATATGTATAAGAACGGAAGATTGGTTATTTCGCGGGAGGAATATGAAAACTTCTTGTCTGAACACCATCTGCCAGATGTTGTGGACGAAGACAGAAAGCAAGAAAATGTTGTGGACAAGAAAACCTTCCGCCAACGTTCATTGCTGACTCGCACGGCTGAAGGGTTTCAGTTTTCCTACAAGTCGTTTTACGAGTATTTTATGGCCTATCGGTTTTTCTTTGATTATTCTGAAATAGAATCTGTGCGTGATATGGACTTCGCGATTCAACTGTTTGATGAGATGTATTTGGCCTACAAGTCAGGGAAAGGCAGTGAGCATTTTGGAATTGATGAGGTAACAGAAGATAAAGTTGCCAATAGCCTTTATAATCTTGGTAATGGATTGCAACAACTCAATTCTTTTTCGAAAGCGGAAAAAGAATATGCTAACGCATTGAAAACTTTTCGTAAGTTGGCGAAAGCCACCCCAAAAACCTACTTGCCGTTTGTGGCTACGACGCTAGACAATTTAGGCGTTCTCCATAGTGATACAAACAAACACGCTAAAGCTGAGGTGGAATTAGAAGAATCATTGAAGATTCGTCGAAGGTTGGCGGAAGCATCCACAAAATACCTGCCTAAGGTGGCTACGACGTTGGACAATTTGGGCGTTCTCTATAGGAAAACAAGCAAACACATGAAAGCGGAGGAAAACTTAGCGGAGGCATTGAAAATTTTTCGTAAGTTAGCGGAAGCATCCCAAAAATACCTGCCTGATGTTGCGAAGACGCTGAACAATTTGAGCGTTCTCCATTGGGATATAGGCAAACACATGAAAGCGGAGGAAAACTTAGCGGAAGCATTGGAAATTCGTCGAAAGTTGGTGGAAACATCCCCAAAATACCTGCCTGATGTAGCGAAGACGCTGAACAATTTGGGCATTCTCTATAGGAAGATAAGCATACACGCAGAAGCGGAAAAGAAATACAAAGAGGCATTGGAAATTCGTCGAAAGTTGGCGAAAGTTAGTCCCGAAGCCTACTTGCCAGATGTGGCTCAGACGCTGAACAATTTGGGTGTTCTCCATAGGCATATATGTAAACACGCAAGAGCGGAGGAGGAATTAGAAGAATCATTGAAGATACGTCGACAATTGGCAGAACAATCCCTCGAAGCCTATTTGCCGTTTGTGGCTACGACGCTAGACAATTTAGGCGCTCTCCATAATGATACATGCAAATACGCAGAAGCCGAGGAAAAATTCGTGGAGGCATTGAAGATACGTCGTAAGTTGGCGGAAGCATCCTCCGAAACTTATCTGCCCGATGTAGCTGAAACGTTGGATAATTGGGGGATTCTTCATACAAATACTGGCAAACACGCAGAAGCCGAGGAAAAATTCGTGGAGGCATTGAAGATTCGTAGAAAATTGTTGAGAGTTAGCATTAGAGCCTACCTTCCATATGTGGCTCAGACGCTGAACAATTTAGGTCTTCTCCATAGCGATATAGGCAAACACGGCGAAGCGGAGAAAGAATTAGGTGAAGCGATGGAAATTTGCCGCATGTTGGCGGAATCCAGTCCCGAAGCCTATCTGCCTGCTGTGGCGATGACATTGAACAATTTGGGCCTTCTCCATAGCAATACAGGCGAGCACAACGACGCGGAGAAGGAATACGGTGAGGCGTTGGAGATTTATCGCAAGTTGGCGGAATCTACCCCCGAAGCCTACCTGCCTTATGTGGCGCATACGCTTTTCAATTTTGCGTTATTGCGGATGGAACAAGGAAAACTTTCGGAAGCAGCGCAAATGGCGCAAGAGAGTTTGGAGAAATACCAGACGATGGCGGAACTTAGCCACGCCGCATTCGACCAATATGTTGAAAAAGCGAAAAACCTGTTGGACGAAATCCGCGCAATGCAAGCCGAGAAAGAATAGGTTTTCTTTTTGAAAAATAATTCGTTAGGAAGCGCAACCGTATTGAAATATTTCCTATTTTTGCAACTTCAATCCAACCGCCATCCGGAAAGATGGCAACATCAGCGGTTCGGGTTGGCAATCAAAGGTTTAACCTCCTCGCGGCGGGGTTCTGGAACGCCAGCGGGTACAACAAAAACAAAAATTAAAAAAATGGCAGAAAACGAAAACATCATCAACGAGGCCATGCCAGCAGAAGAGAAGCCCGTCGTTGAACAAGCCGCTGAAAAGCCGGTTGAGAAGAAAGTGAAAACCCCAAGACCGAAGCCGGTTCCCGCCGAGGATTTCGACTGGACATCTTCGCACAAGAAGTTCGACAACTACACGGCTGACGAGCGCAAGAAACTTGAAGACAAGTATGCAGGCACAATGAACCAAATCGCTGACCACGAGGTCATTGAAGGCACTGTGGTGACCATCACCGACCGCGAAGTCGTCGTCAACATTGGTTTCAAGTCGGATGGTGTTATTCCGGTTGCTGAATTCCGCACCAACCCCAACCTGAAGGTGGGCGACAAGGTGGAAGTCTACGTCGAGAACCAAGAAGGCCCCAACGGCCAACTCGTCCTTTCGCACAAGAAAGCCCTCATCCTCAAGTCGTGGGATCGCGTCAACGAAGCCTACGAAAGTGGCGAAATCGTCAACGGTTACGTCAAGAGCCGCACCAAGGGTGGCCTCATTGTCGAAGTGTTCGGCCTCGAAGCCTTCCTGCCCGGTTCGCAGATTGACGTCAAGCCGATTCGCGACTACGACGTATTTGTTGACAGCGTGATGGAATTCAAAGTCGTGAAAATCAACCAAGAGTTCAAGAACGTGGTTGTTTCTCACAAAGCCCTCATCGAGGACGAACTCGAAGCCCAGAAGGCCGAGATCATCAGCAAACTCGAGAAGGGTCAAGTCCTCGAAGGCGTGGTCAAGAACATCACCAGCTATGGCGTGTTCATCGACCTCGGTGGCGTCGACGGTCTTATCCACATCACCGACCTCAGCTGGGGCCGCATCACGCACCCCGAAGAGGTGGTCAAGTTGGACGAGAAGATCAAGGTCGTCATCCTCGACTTCGACGAC
>CACXQO010000134.1 GCA_902769815.1 uncultured Bacteroidia bacterium
CGTTGTCCCTACCAGACGAAAATATAAAAACTATGACCATCGCCCTATTTGGAAAAACCATCGCCCCAGAAAACGGGGAATATATGCGGCAATTGTTTGCGGAATTGGCCAAAAACCAAGTTGAAATTGTTGTATACCAGCCTTTTGCTGAATTGGTTAAGGCTTTCGTTCCTTCAGGCGTGAACTACAGCGTATTCACTTCCAATGCCGAATTGAACGCCGACCTACTCTTTTCCATCGGGGGCGACGGCACCATTTTGGACACCGTTCCCTTTGTCCTCGATTCGGGCATTCCCGTGGCGGGCATCAACATGGGGCGTTTGGGTTTCCTTTCGAGCATTTCGAAAAACGAGATTGCCAATGCGGTAAACAGCGTCCTTACAGGCGATTACACCGTTGAGCAGCGCAGCCTTTTGGAGCTTGTTTCGCCCGAAAAGGTCTTTGACGATGTGAAATATGCCTTAAACGAGTTGAATGTCATCCGCAATCCAGAACATAGTCTGTTGGCTATCAAGGTGTTTGTCGATGATGTTTACCTCAACACCTATTGGGGCGACGGCATCCTTTTGGCCACTCCGACGGGTTCCACGGCCTACTCATTGAGTGCGGGCGGTCCCATCATCGCGCCGAATGCGAAAAACTTCGTCATCACACCCATCGCCACGCACAATTTGACCGTGCGCCCTGTGGTCATCCCTGACGATAGCACTATCCGTATTCAGGTGGAAGGAAGGGAGAAAAGTTTTGTGTTCAGCATGGACTCAAGAAATTGTACCTTAGACACTTCCGTGCAGTTGGAGGTGCGCAAGGCTGGCTTCTGCCTCAATCTTGTCAGGATGCGTGGCGAGGACTTTTTTGGCACCATCCGCAACAAATTGATGTGGGGCAAAGACAATAGAAATTGATTTCTGTCGTTTTCATTGGAAAATTTCCTAATTTTGCAGTCTTGAATTATGTATAGAAAGATTCGTATTTTATTGGTTTTGAGTTGCTTGGCCGTTTTTGTCCAAGCCAATGCCCAATTTGACGACCCCAAAACACTCGAAGTGGGGCCTCATGTCGGGTTGAGTTACTATATGGGCGACCTCAATCCTATGTTGCCTTTCGCGCAGGCACAGTTGCAATACGGCGGCATCGTCCGCTTCAATTACAACAACCGCTGGACATTCCGCTTCGACTATAGCCGCGCCACGGTGACGGCTTCCGACGAAGTCATCAAATGGCGGCCCGAGCGCGGACTGAATTTCACCTCGATCATCAACGACTTCAGCCTCATGGCCGAGTTCAACTTCCTCGAATACTACACCGGCAACCCGAAAAAGAATGTGTCGCCATACATTTTCGGCGGCATTTCTGTGTTCCAATACACGGCCTTCGCTGATGTGAACGGCACAATGGTTGATTTGAGCGATCAAAAGACGGAATATTATGACCCCAACGAGAAATGGTATAAAAGGATGTTTGGCAAGACCAGTCCTATCGGCGTTTCCATTCCTTTCGGCATGGGCGTGAAGTTCTCGATTTCGCGCCACATGGCGGGCACGGTGGAGTGGAGGATGCAGAAGACTTTCACCGATTATTTGGACGATGTTGCGACGGTGTATCCCGAGGAACACGCCTTTTATACCGACGAAAACGGTGCGAATTACGATTTGTCTGACCCCACGGGCAACTATATTCCAGGCCAACAGCGAGGCAATTCTTCCTTCAACGATTGGTTTGGCATGGCGCGTGTGTCACTAACTTGGAAGTTTAACCTGCCCGATGGAAGGGGCTGTAACCTAAGCAAATTCTGACGACTATGGAACTGAAAGACCAACTGATGCAACAAATTGACCGTGAGCGGCTTCCGCAGCACATTGCCATCATCATGGACGGCAACGGACGCTGGGCCAAGGAACGCGGCAAGCAACGCCTTTTCGGGCACCAAAGCGCGATTCAATCGGTGCGCGAGGTGAGTGAGGCCTCGGCGGAAATCGGGGTGCCTTACCTGACTTTGTACGCCTTCTCCACCGAGAACTGGAACCGTCCTTTCGCGGAGGTCACAGGGCTGATGTCGCTGTTGGCCACGACCATCAGGAACGAGGTCAGTACGATGAACAAGAACAGCATCAAGCTGAACGCCATCGGCGACCTGAAAAGCCTGCCCAAGTCGAACTACGACCAATTGATGCAAGCCATTGACGACACGAGCCACAACACCCGCATGGTGCTCACCCTCGCTTTGAGTTATTCGGGCCGTTGGGACCTGAAACAAGCCACGCAGCGCATGGCCGAGGATGCCGCTTCGGGGAAAATCAAGCCGCAGGAGATTGACGACAAGATGATTTCGTCTTACCTCTCCACGGCCAATATGCCTGACCCTGAGTTGCTTATCCGCACCAGTGGCGAGGAACGCATCAGCAATTTCCTGCTGTGGCAGTTGGCTTATTCCGAATTGTATTTCACTCCAAAATATTGGCCCGACTTCCGCAAGGCCGACCTCTACGAAGCGATTTTGAATTACCAGCACCGCGAGCGCAGGTTCGGGAAAACCAGCGAGCAAGTCGCCACTAAATGATTGAAAGATAGAACTATGCGATATAGATTTTTACCCATAATGCTGTTTTTTGTGGCTCTTTTGGGCTTCGGGAGCAGCACTTTTGCCCAAATCCAAATTGGCGACGACCTCTCGGAAATCGACTATGCCCGACCGCAGAAGTACGAAATCGGCGGCATCGTTGTGGAGGGCGCGAAGTACGTTGATGCTTCCATGCTCAGTTTGATTGCCAACTTGAGAGTGGGCGAGACTATCTCCATTCCGGGCGATGAGATTTCGTCGGGCATCAAGAAGATTTGGGAGCAGGGCTTGTTTGAGGATGTGGCCATCAATGCCACTGACTTTGTGGGAAATAAGGTGTTTCTGCAAATCGCCATCAAGGAAAAGCCGCGTGTGTCGAAGTTCTCTTTCAAGGGCATCAAGAAAAGCGAGGCCGACGACATTCGCAACAAAATCAACCTTTCGCGAGGCGACATTGCCACCGACCACCTTTTGACCAAGACCACCCGCATCATCGAGGATTTCTATTACGACAAGGGCTATCTCAATGTGGACATCGACATTGAACAAAAGGCCGACACCGCCCGCGAGAACTATGTCGACATGGTCATCAACATCGACAAGGGAAAGAAAGTGAAGATTGGGAAAATCAATGTGAATGGCAACGAGAACTTTACGGATGGATTGGTGCTTTCGTCAATGAAGGAAACCAAGGAACGCGGCCATTTCGATCCGCTTGACCCCATCGGTCCGCTGATTGTGAACACTGTTGCCGATTTGGTCACTTTGCATCCTATGCGGGCCATCAATGGCATCGAGGAATATTTCTACGACAATTACCGTCCGCGTATCTTCAAGGCCTCGAAATATTTGGAAAAGAACTTTGAGGACGACAAGAAACTCATCATTGCGAAATACAACGCCAAGGGTTACCGCGATGCGCGTATCGTGCGCGATTCGGTCTATCGCATGGACGACGGAAACCTCGGCATCGACCTCTTCGTTGACGAAGGCAACAAATACCACTATCGCAGCATCAAATGGACGGGCAACACGAAATACAGCGCCGAAACCCTCAATTCCATCCTTGGCATCAAGCCGGGCGATGTATATAATAAGGAGTTGCTCGACAAGAACCTGAACTACAGCGAGACCAATCTGGACATCAGTTCGCTATATATGGACGATGGCTATCTTTTCTTCCGCGTCGACCCCGTTGAGGTGTCGGTTGAGAACGATTCCATCGACCTCGAAATCCGCCTCAACGAGGGCAAGCAGGCCCGCATCAGCAATGTGACGCTGGCTGGCAACACCAAGACCTACGACCATGTTGTGCTACGCGAACTCTACACACGTCCCGGGCAGTTGTACAGCCGCAGCGATGTGGTGCGCTCCGTCCGCGAATTGGCTACGCTGGGTTTCTTCAACCAAGAGAACATCAACCCCAACATACAGCCCAACTTCTCCGACAACACCGTCGACATCGATTACACGGTTGAGGAGGCTGCCGCCGACCAAATCCGTTTCTCGGCCGGTTATGCTGCTAGAATGTTGATGCTTGAAGCAGGGTTACAGTTTTCCAATTTCTCCATGCGCAACCTTTTCAACAAGAAGGCATGGCGACCTATTCCCGTTGGCGACGGACAGAAACTCGGCCTGAGCGTGAGCACTCTTGGAACGCAATACATCACTTATAGCATTTCGTTTACCGAACCATGGCTCGGTGGCCGCAGGCCCAATGCGTTCAGTGTCTCGTTCTACCAATCGTTTTATGCCAAGCCAGTGGAAAAGACTTCCGAAAACTACGGCTATTTCAACATGACGGGCGGCACCATCGGTTTGGGTCGTCGCTTGACTTGGCCTGACGACTATTTTTCCGTATATCATGGCCTCAACGTGAAGCGTTACAATTTGAACAACTACCAGACATCCTTCCTGAACGTTGGCGACGGCAAATACAACCTCATCAGTTATAGTTTCGTGCTTTCGCGCAACTCCGTGAGCCAGCCCATCTATCCGCGCAACGGTTCCGAGTTCCAATTTGGCCTCGAAATCACGCCGCCCTATTCGCTGTTGACTAACATGAATTATGCTGACCTCCCCGATAACGAGAAGTACAAGTGGATTGAGATGCATAGATGGACTTTCAAGGCAGCGTGGTTCACCGAACTCTATGACAAACTCGTGCTTATGACCCGAGTTCGTTTCGGCTATTTGGGCCATTTCAACAGTCAAATCGGTCCCACGCCGTTCCACCGTTTCTTCCTTGGTGGCGATGGTTTGTCCAACTATTCCGTCGACAGTCGCGAACTGGTCGGTATGCGTGGCTATGCCAACAACTCACTCACGCCGGGCTTCTACAACAGTTCCAACTCGGGCGGAAACGGCGGCGACATGTTGACGAAATACACGCTTGAGTTGCGCTATCCGCTCTCGCTCAATCCGCAGGCCACCATCTATGCTCTCACCTTCCTTGAGGCCGGTAATTGCTGGCTTGGGTTCAAGGATTTCAATCCTTTCGATGTGAAACGCTCGGCAGGTGTGGGTGTGCGCATCTATCTGCCCATGTTCGGCTTGCTCGGCCTCGACTGGGGCTACGGCTTCGACGAAGTGTATGGCCTTTCGGGCAGCAATGGCAGCCAGTTCCATTTCTCCATTGGAGGATCGATTGATTAGGTAGGAAGTAGGAGGTAGGAAGTAGGAATTAGTCCCGTAGGGACGACAGAACAATAGGCAGGCGGTGTAAACCCCTGCAACTTAAAATAATGGAATGATTGTTTTTTTTGGAACGATTATTGATAAAGAAAATCAGAACAATAATATCAGATAAAATGAAAGCATTTAAAACCTTGGTTTTGACCGCCGCGATGGTTTGTGGCGGCATTTTGACCGCCAATGCGCAGATTGTTGGCGGCGGACAGAAAATCGTGTATGTCGATTCGGAGTACATCATGGAAAACATCCCGGAATACGGCGACGCGCAGGAAGAACTCAACGCACTTTCCACGAAATGGCAAAAGGAAGTGAAGGCCGTTTACGACAAGGTGTCGGAGATGTACAGCAAGTACCAGACCGAAATGCTCCTCCTTTCCGAAGACCAAAAACGCGCCCGCGAGCAGGCTATCGTCGATAAGGAGCAGGAAGCCAAAAACTTGCAGATGCAATACTTCGGCTCGGAAGGCCAGCTCTACCAGAAGCGCACCGAACTGATTCAACCCATCCAAGAGAAGGTCTATACTGCCATGAAGGAAGTGGCTCAGACCAAAAACTACGCTTTTGTCCTCGATTTAGCCTCGGGCACTTCGGTGCTTTACGCCTCCGATAAGAACGACATCAGCGACGACGTGCTCGACCAACTCGGCAATGTGATGCAGACCGTGCGTCGCGAAGACCGCCGCAAGGCTGCCGCTACTACGGGAAGCAATGCAGGCAATTCGGTGGGTGGAACCAAAGGTGGTGCTGTATCGCCAAAGAAATAATGGATAATTGGGCGGTTGAACGCGAAAAATTCCTATCTTTGCCGCTCAAATGTCAAGTAAAATAGGGTTAATTTATTAAAAATCAATAAAATGAAAAGAGTATTCAAAGTATTGTTTTTGGGTGTGGCACTCTTTGTGATGAGTGGAGTGGCCAATGCTCAAGTAAAGATTGCGCACGTCAACACGGCTGAAATCCTCGATGCTATGCCTGACAAGGCTAAGGCCGAGAAGGATTTGGAGAAGTATTATGGTGAACTTCAGAGCCAATTGGAGACGATGGCCAAGGAGTATCAGACCAAGATGCAGGATTATGAGGCCAACCAAGCCACCATGTCGAACCTTGTGAAGCAGTCGAAGGAGAAGGAAATCATCGACCTGCAAACGCGCATCCAACAGTTTCAGGCCAATGCCGAAAACGAGTTTGAGTCGAAGCGTGCGGAATTGCTGAAGCCCATCCTCGACAAGATTCAGACTGCCATCAACAGTGTGGGCAAGGAAAAGGGCTATACCTACGTCCTCGACCTCGCCACGGGTGCTGCCGTCTTTGTTGCCGACGACGCCATTAACGCCACCAACGACGTGAAAGCCAAATTGGGCATCAAGTAAAAAGAGTGGAATTTGTATCAAGGATAGCGCAAAATGCGCAGAGCAGCCGACCTCTTTCGGGGTCGGCTG
>CACXQO010000135.1 GCA_902769815.1 uncultured Bacteroidia bacterium
TTATTTTGCTCTGCAATCCCACGAAATTCCGAAACAGCTTTTCCAACTTCACCGATAATGCTCTCCGCCTTGCGTATGCCGTTTTCAGCAGCAAGTTCCATAACATCTTCCCGCGTGATGCCGTCATACTTCCCCCGAATCATCAGGCAGTGCCGCGTTTCGGGAAGGAAGCCGCCCGTGTTGAAGATGTAGGTCAAGTCGTAGGCGGGCGAAAGGCACCATCGGCCCTGCTCGTCCATAAGGAAAGAGAAATTCTTGTTGTGGTCGTCGGTGTTGTTGGCCAAAATGTTGAAAACCATCCGACGGAAAACCTCCTCGCTGTCAAGTTCGGAGAGACGCATTTTCCGGCAGACCCATAGCAATCGCTCATAACTGTCGGCTTCGGGATAAAGCGCGGCCAAAGTCTGCATGTGGAGTTTCCGCTCCCCTTCCCTGTCGAAACGCTTGGTTATGAAGTGCTTGTCGCCCTCAATGTCCACCAGCCAGCTCGGCATCATTCGTATTCCGGCCTTTTTTGCCATCTCATAGTAAGTCATTTCGAGTTCCGCCGTCGAGCGTTCCTTGATGCCGAACTTAAGGATGCAATGCTCAAAACCTTTTAAACCTCCAATTTGTCCGCTGCGGATTTCGCCCGTTTCGCGGTTAATGGCAATAATGGCCTTGGGCTGTCGTCCGCCCGCCGAAGTGCCGACCGTCATCAAGGCTTGCATGGTGAGCGACTGTTCGGGGTCGATGCGGGCGTTCTCGCGCTGCATGTGGATTTGCTCGGCCAAGTCAATCAAAGCTTTCAGGTTGAGGCTTTCCCTTGCATTGAAGTTCGAGGTTTCGGGAAGGAATTCCAACGCGCCCATCGCCCGTTTCCCGATAAAAGCGAGTTTGTCCAAAGGCGTTATCTCGTTTGGCTTGATGCCTTGCTGGATTCGCCATTGCTCGAAAAGTTCGTTTCCCCATGCATCGGGCAGCGAGTCGGCCAAAAACGGAGGCAGTTTCTGGTATATCTTTTCCGACGCGCCGAAAATCGGGCGGAGGTTTTGCGACAGTTTGATGGAAGCGTCCAAGGGCGAGATGTCAAGCCCCGATGCTATCCATTCGCGGTTGTACTCGAAATAAGGCAAACGGCGGCGCGGGTCGATGCAAAGCCTCCCGACTTCCCGTCCCCAGAGCATCACTTTCAGTATTTTTGTGGTCATAGTGGTTCAGCTTTAGGTATTCGATTTTGGAGAAGAATGTCTGATGCGCTGCGCCTTTTTCCCGTTTTCTTTCATCAGATAAGGCGATTCGGGCAGTTCGGGCAGCAGTTCATCAAGGCTGTTTATGCAGCCGATGGCTTTCAGCAGCAGAAGAAAAGTGCTGAGCGACATGTTAGGCACCAGCCCGTTTTCAAACTTGTGTATCGTATTGATAGTCAATCCTGATTGCTCCGCCACATCTTTCTGCGTCATGCGTGAGCGCATACGGTAATCCTTGAAACGGGTTCCAAGAAGTTGCACCAACTCGGGTATGGAATATTCGTAATAATCCGCCATAGCATCTCATTTTTAAGTTATCTAATCGGATAATTTACGAATAATATTATATCTTAACTTATCCGATAATTGCATTTAACAATGCAAAAGTACGGATTATTTTTGAAAGTCAAATGGTTTTACGCAAAAAATCACTTCTCCGGATAAGCAATCCTCACATGATAAATGCTCATCAACTTCTTTTTCAGCACTTTGCGGCAGGTCTCGATGTCGCGGAGGGTGAGGTCGGTGTTGAGGAACTGCCCTGCCTCCATCTGCTTGTTGATGATGTTGTCGACCAAGTCGCTGATTTTCTTTTCGTCAGGCTCCTTCAGGCTGTGTGAGGCCGCCTCGATGCTGTCGGCCATCATCAATACGGCGGTCTCGCGCGAGAACGGTGCAGGACCATGATAAGTGAACGGTGCAGGGTCAATCACCTCGTCGGGATGCGCCTTTTGCTCGTTGATGAAGAAATAATCCGTGCGGCGCGTGCCGTGGTGGGTGCGGATGAAATCGATGATACGCTCTGGCACATGTGCCTTGTGCGCCAATTCGATGCCGTCGGTCACATGGGAAATGATGATTTCTGCGCTCTCCTTATTAGAAAGACCGTTGTGCGGGCTATATGCTCCATGCTGGTTTTCAGTAAAATACATTGGATTTTTCGTCTTCCCGATGTCGTGATACAAAGCCCCTGTGCGTGCCAACTGCGAGTCGCCACCGATTTCAAAAAGCACCTCCTCGCAAAGGTTGGCCACTTGGATGGAATGTTGGAAAGTGCCGGGGGCAGTTGCCGCCAATTGTCGCAATAGCGGACTGTTGGTATTGCTCAACTCCAAGAGCGAGAGCGAAGTAGGCACGCCGAAAATGCGCTCAAGCATGAGGATGAGCGGCTGGGCAAGCAAGGTGAACAAAGCGTTCAAAACCAGCAGGAAAACATCCCACCAGTCGATTTCGGAAGTGGACAAAAACGTGAACGCCGCATAAACCAACAGATAGCCCACAAACACGAATAAGGCCGTTTGGATGAAACGGTGGTGCGCCCGCTGGTTCGACATGCTGAACACCGTAAGCACCGTGGCCACCAACTGCATGAAAATGAACTGGAAAGGATTGGGCACTACAAGCGAAATCAGCATCACAGCAAAGACTTGGGTGGAAAACGCCAAGCGCAGGTTGAAGAACGAACTTACCATGATGGCGAGCAGGCACACCGGCATCAGATAAACCAGTCCCGGCTCGAACTTGACTAGGACATACGAGGGGATGATGACAATCAGCATGAGTGTGAGCAAAAGCACAATGTTCTTCAATTCAGAAAAGACTTTATTGTGTAACTTGTTGCCGTACAATCCCATAAGTGTAAAGATGAGTGCCACGAGGAAAAGTTGGCTCAGCAGCACCCGCAGCGACTCATCGCTCGACATGGAGCGTGAGGTGTATTCATGCTGCAACGAATTCAAAATATCGAAGGTGTGCGGGCTAATAATTTCCCCTTCCGACACGATGATTTCGTCCTTCTGCACCATGCCGTAGGTGAGCGAAATGGCCGAAACCGCCTTCTCCTTCTCCAATTTGGTAATCTCAGCATTGTAGAAAACATTCTGCCGCAACGCGCCGTTGAGCAGCTCCGAGAGCAATTTTGTATCTATCTGTTTATCAATGTTTTCCAAAGCCTTCGCAACCGCTTCAGTCGCCTCGTTCATCGAATAGAAATCGCCATAGCGGACGGTGCGCATCACCTTGTTGCGAATCACGCTCACTTCGGTTTCAGGCGCGAGGTTGCTCGTTGCATTGTCATAGGCCACAATTCCTTGATCCTCAATGGAATCGTAGAGAATAAACAATTCGTCAAGGTTGTATTCCTTATCGGAATTGCCGCTCCATTTCGCCTCAAACGCATTGAACAAAGCATTGCGTGCGGCAGTCATTTCCTCATCGTTGAAGACGAAAATCGGCTTCACCTTGGCAGCAATCGCCTCTGTTTCAGCGTTCAACGTCTCGTCATCCTTGTAAATCGGGAAATCGAAGGGTGCATACAAGGTTTCGTGCTGCCACGGTTTGGAGAGTTGGTATTCATATTTGAACTTGCCTGTGCGCGGCATCTGCCAACAAACCAAAACAATGGCCACCAAAAAGGCAATCACCTTGGCAACAACATAATAACTATGCCTTATTCTGTTCAGAAAATCCTTTATCTTACTCATAACCAATTATTTAAAAATTACAATCGGCTTATAATCCGTGTGCTAAATTAAGAAAAACTCCAATCGCTTGAAAAAAATCGTCGAAAAAAGGCCGATTGCACCGATTTGTTACCTAATTTAGCGGTCAGAAAACAAAGAAAAATCATGACCCACGGCATCTGCAATCTTTCAGTCATCGCCTTGCGCAAGGAAGCCCGACACGCCTCCGAAATGGTGAGCCAACTGCTTTATAATGAAACCTATACCGTTTTGGACAAAGCCCCAGAATGGCTTTTGATTCAAACAGAAAACGGCCCTTCGACAGGCTCAGGAACCGAGTTTTACGAAGGCTGGATTCAGGCGAAACAGTTTTGCGAAATCAGCGAAACAGACTACAATGCCTTGAAAGGCAAAAAGCCATACCTTATTAATAAAACCGTCGCGGAATACGAGGGCAAATGGTTGACTTTGGGCACGCCACTTTACGATCCATATCCTGACGCAGCGGAAATGCCACAGCATTTTCAGCCTGAACTGATGGTTGAAAACGCCAAAAAACTGCTCGGTGCGCCTTATCTTTGGGGCGGTCGCACGGCTTTTGGCATTGATTGTTCAGGCTTGGTGCAAATTTGCGCCCGCTTGAGTGGCTTGCTCCTCCCCCGCGATGCTTCACAGCAGGTGGCTTGTGGCGATTTGGTGTATTTCCTGCAAGAAACCCGCCCCGGCGACTTGGCCTTTTTCGGCGATGAGGATGGACGAATCACGCATGTAGGCATCCTCATGGGCGACGAGGAAATCATCCACGCTTCGGGACAAGTCCGCATCGACTTCCTCGACCAAACGGGTATTTTTAACAAGGAGCGGAATGAGCACACGCATTTGTTGCAGGCGATTAAGCGAATGAGGTAACGTTTCCGAAAAACCGAATTAATTTACCCGCGAAACACCTAAAATGCCGTTTCGTGGGTAAATAGCTTTTTTTATTTACCCACGAAACATAGAAATTACCATTTCACGGGTAGATAAAAAAGTTATAATTACCCACGAAATAATAAAAACATGGTTTCGTGGGTAAATAAAACATAAAAATGTTTTGCCGATTCAAAAATCTTCCGTAGTTTTGCAGCCGTAAACCAATCATTTGTAAGGCAATGAGCAACATTATCGGGCGAAAACAGCAAATCGGAGAACTTATGAGGCTTTTCCGCAAGAAACAGTCGCAATTGGTGGCCATATACGGTCGTCGAAGAGTGGGAAAAACCTACTTGATAAGAGAACTGTTCAAAGATCACCTCGCATTCTACCACACCGGCGTTTCGCCTTTGGAGTTGGAAGAAGGCAACCTGCTCGAAGCCCAACTTGAGGCTTTCCATTCCTGCCTGATTCAATACGGCGCCAAAACAATCTCGCGCCCAAAGAACTGGATGGAAGCCTTCGACCGACTGAGGGAACTGCTTGAAAAACAAGACAAAAACAAAAGATTAGTGGTGTTTATCGACGAGATGCCTTGGATGGACACGCCACGGTCGGGCTTCGTCACTGCCTTCGAGCATTTCTGGAACGGTTGGGGGGCCGGACAAGACAACCTGATGCTCATCGTGTGTGGCTCGGCCACCTCTTGGATTCAGGACAACCTCATCAACTCGTATGGCGGACTTTACGACCGCGTAAACGCCGAGATACAACTTGCCCCTTTCACACTTCACGAGGCCGAGCAACTGCTGAAATCACAGGATGTTACCCTTTCGCGTTACGACATTCTCCAACTCTACATGGCCGTCGGCGGCATACCGATGTACCTCAGTTATGTACAGCCCGGACTGAGTTTGGCCCAAACCATCGACAGCCTGTATTTCGACCACAAGGCAAAACTGAAAAACGAGTTCGAGCGGCTGTTCAACTCCCTGTTCAGGTCGCCCGAGCCCTACAAGGCCATTATCCGACAACTTTCCAAACGTCATAGCGGTTATAGCCGTGATGAAATCGCGGAGAAAACAGGCATTGTAGCGGGCAAGTCGCTCTCGCAAGCACTTCACGCCTTGGAAGCCAGCGACTTCATCGAACGTTACAAGCCTTTCGAGAACAACAAGCGAAACCTGCAATACCGCCTCATCGACCCGTTTTGCCTTTTCTACCTCGACCAAGTGGAAGGACGCGGACGGGGCAGACATTTCTGGCGCGACAACGAGAACCATCCCTCACTCAACCCTTGGCGAGGACGGGCTTTCGAAAACGCTTGCCTGAGCCATGTCGCTCAAGTCAAGGCCGGTTTGGGCGTGGCTGGCGTCAGTTCCGAAAATTCACCTTGGACAATGCGCGGGATTGACGGACAGAAAGGGATGCAAATCGACCTCATCATCAATCGTTCCGACCGCGTAATCAATTTATGCGAGATGAAATTCGTCAATAAGGAGTTTGAAGTCAAGGCCGACTATGAGATGCAACTCCGCGAGCGTCTGCAATGGATGATTGACCATGTGAGCAGGACGCACAACGTACAAATGACCCTCGTCACCACCTACGGCCTGAAATACGGCATCCATAGCGGCGTTTTCCAAAGAACTGTCACTTTGGATAGTCTTTTTGAACCGACTATTTAGGTTTATTGTTGCGAAAAATTTCGCAACGAAGTTTTTCGCAATGATTTTTACTATATTTGCACCGCAAAAATCTTGAAATTCTAAATCTTCAAATCTTAAATAACAATTAAATGAACAACGCACTGATCACATTTGCGAAGCCTGAGAACGAGCCGGTAAAGGCCTATCGTCCGGGCAGCCCTGAGAGAATCGAGCTTCAGAAGGAACTCGAAAGACAATCCAACGAAATCGTTGAAATCCCCGCCATCATCAACGGACAGGAAGTCCGCACGGGCGACATGGGCGAAGTGGTGATGCCTCACGACCACAAACACGTCATCGCACGCTACCATAAGGTAGGCGAAAAGGAAGTCCGCATGGCCATCGACGCCGCCCAAGCCGCCAAGATTGGGAGAACACGCCTTGGGACGAGCGCGCCGCCATCATGGCACGCATCGGCGAGATGTTGGCCACCAAGTACCGCGCCCGCATCAACGCCGCCACCATGCTCGGCCAGTCGAAGAACTGCTTCCAAGCCGAAATCGACAGCGCCTGCGAGACCATCGACTTCTTCCGCTACAACAACTACTACGCCAGCAAGCTCTACGCCGAGCAGCCCGCTTCGGCCAACGACCAGCTGAACCGCACCGAATACCGTCCGTTGGAAGGCTTCGTGTTCGCCATCACGCCTTTCAACTTCACATCCATCGCCTCCAACCTGAACATGACCCCCGCCCTGATGGGCAACACCACCATCTGGAAGCCCTCGACGACCGCCCTGCTGTCGAACTACACCGACATGCGCATCTTCATGGAAGCCGGTCTTCCCGCTGGCGTGGTCAACTTCTTGCCTGGCAAGGGCAGCGTGATCAGCGGCGTGGCCCTGAAGGACAAGAACTTCAACGCCATCCACTTCACCGGCAGCACGGGCACCTTCAAGAGCCTGTGGAAGACCACCGGACAGAACCTCGACATGTACAAGGCCTATCCTCGTCTCGTGGGTGAGACCGGCGGCAAAGACTTCATCTTCGTCCACCACAGCGCCGACCCGCAAGAGGTGGCCGTGGCCATCGTGCGTGGCGCCTTCGAATACCAAGGCCAGAAGTGCAGTGCCGCCTCGCGTGCCTACATCCCCGCTTCGATGTGGAACGACGTGAAGAACCGCGTGGGCGACATGATGAGCACCATCAAGATGGG
>CACXQO010000136.1 GCA_902769815.1 uncultured Bacteroidia bacterium
CCAATTGACCTATAATCGTCCAAATCGTATCGCCCTCATATTCCTCAAACGACACCTCCCAAAGTTTGGTCTGGCAATCGCCGAGGCTCCATGTCACCGCATTGGGCACAGGACTTGTGGAACCTTCCACATCATCGAAACCATTGGCCGAGGCCGTGATTTTGACCACATCGCCCTCGTTGGGGCAATATTCGCTGACGAAAGCGGGAACTATCTTGTAAATAGGCTTCACGCTATCCATGTCGACGTATTCATAACCCGTCCAAACGGTGTCGGGTTGCCGTGTCAGTTCGCCGATGCGGTTGCCGTTCACATAAAGTGTAGCCACAACGTCATCAGGGGCTTGCATGTTGCTATCGTTGTCGAGGAAGAAGATGCTCTTGCTGATGTAAGCCTTCACGGGCTGTCCCGGCTCAACGATGCTGTTGATAACCAACTTCGGGTCGATTTGTTCGCCTTTGAACTCGATTTCCTTTTCGCAGGAAGCAAGGAGTATTGCGCTGATTAATAACAAAATAACTCTCCTTATATTTTGCTTGTTTTGAAGGTTTTGTGACCTGACTTGCATCAGTTTTTTCTCGGCTTGCTGGGTGGATTCGTCGTAAACATAGTCCGTATAGACGAGGAAGGGGTTGTTGTGGTTATAGACATTGTAAACGCTGAAGTTGAGGGTGAGCAAACCCGGATTCAACGGAAAGTGCATGTTGGCGCCCAAGTCGAGGCGATGATAGTTGCCCATGCGGAAGTTGTTGCGCTCCAAGGCGTTGATGTGCTGGAATTCGCCCCAATCGTTGGGCAAACCTTCATAAATCTGCGTTCCGAGCGTGCCGCAATTGCCACTGCTGAAAACCCAAGTGCCGCTCAAGTCGAAACTGTCGCTGAACTTGTGCTGCACGGTGACGCTGATGTCGTGGCGACGGTCGTATTTGGCCGGAAACATTTTTCCATTATTAATCATCTGTCCCTCGCGGTCGAACTGCCGCTTGGAATGTGCCCAAGTGTAGCCAATCCAACCCGTTGTTTTGCCGAAACTACGCTGCACGAGCAACTCAACGCCGTACTACCGAAATGTCGAACAGGCGCGGCAACTCGTAAAACGCCCCAACCGACCATTGATGCGCGTTCATCGGGACGATTTTCGCCGTCACGGGCACCCACAAGTCGGTGGGCAGGCTGAGGCTGCTATTCGACAGCAAATGAACATATTGCGTCATGTAGGCATAGCCCGCCTTGAGCGAGAAATTGGAAGCCAACATTACGCTTGTGCTCAAACGGGGTTGCACACTTTGATAAGTCTTGCCCTCAACGGTGAAAGTGGAATAATGCACGCCTGCGTTCACGCGGAAAATGTCGCCGAAGGTCATGTTGTCCTCGACGTAAAGGGCCGTTTCGTGGGCATATACATTTGGCGAACCCACGACGGTGTCAATCATGGCCTGCTGCCCTTCTTCCATCTTCATCGACTGCACCTCGGGGCGGAAAATATGGTAGGTGTAGTTGCCACCGAAACGGATTTCGTGGTTGGGCAGGGGCGTGTAGGCAAAATCAACCTTGGCCGTAAAGTCATTAATGCCCGACTTGTAGGCCATGTTGAACTCGTTTTTCGTTGAAGTGTTGGTGGGCAGATATGACCGAAGCGTCCATGAACAGTTTTTGCGACATCACATGGTTCCAGCGCAAGGCGGCCACTTTGTTGCCCCATTTCCAATTGAGCTTGATGCGGTGAGTGTATTCGGTATCGTCGGCAATGAAGTCCTTGTTTTTCACGCCGAAATAGATGGCATCGTCGCCGGTGTAGAAACTCAAATACAATCTGTCCTTGTCCGAAATCTTCCAGTTGAGCTTGCCGTTGAAATCGTAAAAATAATAGCCCACGCTCAATTTGCTGATTTCAGGCACGTTCCACGAGGCAATCCAAAGAGCGGGTTTGATGAGCAGGTCGCCGTAGGTGCGGCGATACGACAGGTTGAACGACAGCTTGTCCTTCACAATCGGGCCTTCAAAGTTGAACTTCGACGAAATGAGGCCGATGCTGGCGTTGCCGTGGTATTTCTGCATGTCGCCTTCCTTCATGCGAATGTCGACCACCGACGAAAGACGGCCTCCGAAATGCGCCGGGAAACTACCTTTATATAAGGTGACGTTTTTAAGCGCGTCGGGATTGAAGACGGAGAAGAAACCGAGCATGTGATTGACGTTATAGACCGGCACCCCGTCCAAAAGCAAAAGGTTCTCATCGGGGCCGCCGCCGCGCACATACATGCCCGCCGAGCCTTCCGAACCGTTCTGCACTCCGGGCAGCAACTGAATGGCTTTCAAGACATCCGTCTCGCCAAACAAGGTCGGGATGCTCTTGATTTGCTGCACAGGCAGTTCCACCACGCTCATCTGCGGGCTGCGGGCACTCACCGTGGCTCGCGAGGCCTCCACGACCACTTCGTCCAAAGTGGTGTTGGTTTCGAGCATGAAGTTAAGGTTCGTGTTTTCCTTCAGGTCGAGGGTTTGGTTCTGTTGGGTATAGCCCACGTATGAGATTTGCAAATCCACTTGGCCTTGGTTCAAAGTCAGCGTATAGAAGCCGTAACTGTTTGTGGCACAGCCTTTCCCTGAGTTCTTGTCGAAAATGGTCGCCCCAATGAGGGTTTCCTTGCTGGCCGCATCCATCACATAGCCACTGATGGTGCGTCGTTGGGCCAA
The DNA here is from genome assembly GCA_902769815.1 of uncultured Bacteroidia bacterium. Lineage (GTDB taxonomy): Bacteria > Bacteroidota > Bacteroidia > Bacteroidales > F082 > Limimorpha. The sequence continues at coordinate 2,698 of CACXQO010000136.1, forward strand.
AGCCGGCAAACAGGCCAACGCAAAGCCAATGACCATGAGCCATTGGCGGAAAAAATGGTGTTTCATTTCAATTCAAATGGTTTAAAACATTCGTTTTAACGGAGAGATGGGGGAATTATTGTTTGCGTCCTAAAATGTTCCGATGAATTTTTATACTAAAAAAATTATTTTCTCAGCATAATTCTAATAAAATAATTATCTTTGCCGCCGAATAACAGAAATATCATGGCTTCAAAACAGAAAAACCCCTTCATTATCATGGGAAAAATCCCGACGGAACTCTTCTGTGACCGCGAGAAAGAATCGGATAAACTCATTCATTATCTGACAAATGGCAACAATGTAGTGCTGATTTCACCCCGTAGGATGGGCAAGACAGGACTGATACACCATTGCTATGATGATGTGCGTATCAGCGACGAGTATTTTACCTTTTTTGTCGATATTTTGCATACCTCAAACCTGCGGGAATTCACCTATAATTTGGGAAGAAGTATCTATAAAGAGCTTGTTCCGCGAGGAAAAAGGCTTGCAAAAGGCTTCATACAGGCCTTGAAATCGCTGAGTGGCACCATCAGCATCGACACTTTGAACGGTAGTCCTTCGTTTGGCGTGGAATTGGGCGACATCGCCAATGCCGAACTCACTTTGGAGGAGATTTTCGACTATCTCGACCGAGCCAACAAGCCTTGCATCATGGCCATCGACGAGTTCCAGCAAATCACGCATTACCCCGAAAAGAATGTTGAAGCGTTGCTGCGAGGCTATATCCAGCAGATGCAAAACTGCAACTTTGTGTTTGCGGGCAGCGAGCGAAGCATTATGACCCAGATGTTCAGTTCGTCGGCGCGACCATTCTATCAAAGTGCTGACACTCTTGAACTTAACGAGATTCCTTTTGATGTCTATTCGACTTTCGTCAGCAGATTGTTCCACGAATCGCGCAAAAACGTTGACGATGAGAGCCTTCGTTATGTCTACGATTTGTTCAAGGGCCACACTTTCTATATGCAAAAGGTGTTCAACGAGGCTTTTGCGCTCACGGGCAAAGGCGGAACTTGCCGGCTCGACACCATCATGGAGGCCATCGACCGTGTTCTGAGCGACAAGGAAACCACCTATATGGAAATCCTCTCCGCTCTTTCGGAAAAGCAAAAACCCTTGCTTTATGCCATCGCTGCCGAGGGCATGGCCTCACGGGTAACTTCCTTGGCTTTCACCAAAAAGCACAACTTGGAATCGGCCAGCGCGATACAGTCGGCCATCAGGCAACTGCTCAACCAGAACCTCATCACCGAAATCCATAGGGAATACTCCATTTACAATGAAAAGGTGCTAACCATCAATTGAACAAAACGCGGCTGCCATGGAAATTAATAAATCGTCTGCCACGGTGTGACAGCCCTACAACTCTAAACTCTAAACCCTAATCTCTCAACTATTCAAGAATCCAGTCAGCAGCTGCCTCGATTACATTGTCAACGCCTTGCGCGGTGCAAGCAGGGTCTAACAAGACGCGCACATCGGGCGGCACGCCATTTTCGTAATTCTGTCCATCGATGGCAAGGGTGCGAGTCGTACTGAAACGATACGTCCAGCCGTTGGGCAAGACACCGCCATTGGGCAGGCCAAGACCGCCGCCAGAGTAATCGCCAAACAAACGAATGTTGTCGTAAGCCATCGTGCAAATGGCAAAAAACGAGGTCGCGCTGTAGGAGCCACGGTCGATGAGTACCGCCACGGGCTTGGTGTAGGCGTTGTTCTTCCCTAAAATGCTGCTGTCGGCGGCATATACCGTCACGGCATCGGCAAAGGCATCATGCGCAGGTCCCGATTTCGCTTGGCATTGATACAAAGGCTGCTTGTGGTTGTCGAAAATGCTGAGCAAAGCAGCAATGTTGCTGATGCTGCCGCCACTGTTTTGGCGCAAGTCGATGACCATACCTTTGCAGTTCTTGTAACGGTTCACCAAATACTTCAAACTTCCCTCGCTGATGTAGTCGCTGAACGACGAATAGCGGATATAGGCCACCGCGCCGTTGCGGACGGCGTTGTGCATAAAACTCCCCGTAGTGTGATGATTGACAGTCAAATAGTTAAGCAAAACAACATTTTCGTCTATGTTTTTCTCCGCATACATCTTGTAATACACCGAGTCGTTGCGCGACACGTCGAAGCCCGAAATCAAGTTGGTGTGGCCGTCCTGCAAGGTGTTGAGCATGGCGGCGCACACGCGGAAAAGGCTGTCATTCGACATGTTGTCGTTCACCATCGGGCGATACACTTCGCGCACCGAGTCCCAATCCATGTTTTTCACATCGAAAAAAGCATATTGCTGGTCCACTTGGTTCCAAAGGTAGTCGAACACATTGACGGGGTTCGAGGGTTCGTCTTTTTCCATAAAGGCACGCTCGCAAGAGGTGAAGGCGAAAGCCAAAACGATGAGGACAAATGGTTTTTTCATGGCTTCAATCAATTGATTCTGAACATAAAGGATAAGTTGAGGCTGTGCAGGGCGTTGTCGTAGCGATAGGCGCCTTTCTTGCCCGTGCTAAGGTAGTTCCAACGGTAGGCGAGGCCAATTCTGTTGTCGTTGGGCAGGTTCAGGAAAAGACCCAATTCGGTGGCAGCACCCGAGAAGAATTTGGCAAAAGTCTCGCTGCCCTCCAACCAGTCATCGTTGTTGATGGTCGGGTTGCCGATGTAAGCAAAGCCCGGACGGTTCACGACACCCACCAAAGGCAAGCTCAGTTTGGCATAGGCAGTCAGCAGGTTACGCAAATTATACATACCTTCGTGGATGTAAGCGAAAGGATATTCCACCAACCCCGTAGCACAAAGGTTGCCGAATAGGGAAATGCTCGACGAGGCGTTCATCAAAGCGGGAATCTCCTTGTTGTCCATAAAGCCTTGCAGCGTGCCGCCCGCCCAAAAACTGAAACGCTTGGCGATGGCGCAATGGTAAAGGAACTCGGCAGAAAGGCTGACATTATATGCCGTTCCAGACACCGAGGTAAGCGAGGTATAAAAGCCTTTTCCTTCGACATTCACTCGGCAGCGTTCCCACTCGATAGTGATGCCGCCTTGCACATTCGCGCCGAAGCCGGTATAGCGGAACGGGATGGTGCCTTTGTCGAAACATTCGGCATAATTCGCGCCCGCCGACAAATCCAACCAAATGGGCACTTTGCTCTTCCAAGGGTTGTACAAGTGTGGCTCCAACGGTTGGAATTCCTCCGCAATGATGGGTGTTCCCGCCATGTCATTGCGGGTGGGTTGCTGGGCGAAGGTTTGTGTTGCCAACAGGAAGATAGCCAACAAAAACAAAAGGAAGTGCTTGTTTCTCATAAGGTTTAGATTTGGATTTAAAAATATATCATCACTGCCAAAGCGGTTCTTGCAACCAACCTTTTGGAAAACCCATAGCGGCTGCATCGATGGTCGGATACTTCGCCAAAACCCTCTTTAAGTCAGCGACAAAAGAGCTTTGCATATCGATGGAACGAAGCCAGTAAGCAATGCAACAAAGTTGGGGATAGAGTTTGTTTGGGTTGAATGTAAAGTCGACAATCCAGGCATTAGGCATGATTTCGGGAACTGTTGGCGGAACAGGGAAAAGACGATTCCAAACTCGGGCATGATGGGCACAATAGTTTCGCAAACTGGCAATACTGATCATCCAACTTCGCAAAATGCGATAGTGCATAATGCCCATACTCCTTGCCACGATTTGCTTTGTCGCAGGAATCTTGAAGTTGCTATATAAACGGGATAGCAGACCGAAGGTCGTTACTTCCAGCGTTTTCCAGGCTGGAGGCATGGTTGGCGTGTCGTAACGCTTGAAATGCTCAATGATGTATTCCTCGTTGGATTGATGAAGGTCGCGCCGAAGAATATGCAGATGCTGTTCGTATAATGTCTGGTCGCGAAACAAACTGGCATCCATGAACCAAAAAGCCCCGTGTTGCAGTGAGAAATGATGGATAATCCTTGTGCGCATGGCAATCTCAATCTCTTGAATGGCCCGAAAGAGCAATACTTTCAGTTCCGAATCAAATCGATAGAGCATAAGGATTTTGTTAAAAAGAGCACCCTCGCGGAAACGCCGGGTATTGGGGTCAATTTCCATCGGTCGCCAGTAATCGGCCAGCCGGAAATAACTCACACGATACAGTGTATCCCGTGCCTCATTAATATCGTCAATGATTAGCCCACGCTCTTGCAAGATGACCAACTGTTCGTCTATCGATATGGCTGGTTTTGAGTATTGCATCGTTCATTGTCAGTAAATGAAAAGTCCCACCGGGTAGGCTATTCTATGGGAAGCTGGTGGGAACTCTCTAAGTCGTTTCTAAAAAGATCTGCCTTGGTTCGCTGGTCTTTCAACGGGAAGCGTGGCAAATTCTGTCGCTGCAAAAATACGAACATTTCCCCATTCCGCAATGGTTTTGACGAAAATTTGTTTTTTCCCTCTGAAAACCATAAAAATCACTACCTTTGCACCCGTTTTTCAAAATCATAAAACTATGGAATCAACGAACAAACACTTCAAGCGTTACACGGTAACCACTGCACTTCCCTACGCCAACGGCCCCGTCCACATTGGTCACTTGGCCGGCGTTTATATCCCAGCCGACACCTACGTCCGCTATCTCAGGATGCGCGGCGAGGAGGTTTTGTTTGTCGGTGGTTCCGACGAGCACGGTGTGCCGATTACCATCAAGGCTGAAAAAGAGGGCGTTACGCCTCAAGATATTGTCGATCGCTATCACGGCATCATCAAGAAATCGTTTGAGGAACTGGGCATCAGCTACGATATTTACTCGCGCACTTCTTCCAAGATGCACCGCGCCACGGCTCAAGAGTTTTTCAAGAAACTCTACGACGAGGGCAAGTTCATCGAGAAGGAAACCGAACAATATTTCGACCCTGAGCGACAGAAATTCCTGAGCGACAGATATATAGTCGGCACTTGCCCGAAATGCGGTGCCGATGGCGCTTACGGCGACCAATGCGAGAAATGCGGCTCTTCACTGAGTCCCGACGAATTGATTAATCCCCATTCGCAACTCAGCGGCGCGGCCTTGGTGAAAAAGCCCACCAAGCACTGGTATCTGCCTTTGGACCAATACGAAACGTGGCTCCGCGAGTGGATTCTTGAAGGCCATAAGGAATGGAAACCCAATGTTTATGGTCAAGTGAAGAGTTGGCTCGATGGCGGTTTGCAGCCTCGTGCCGTCACCCGCGACTTGGACTGGGGCGTACCCGTTCCGCTCGAAGGTGCCGACGGCAAGGTGCTTTACGTTTGGTTCGATGCGCCCATCGGCTACATCAGCAACACCAAGGAGATTTGCGAACAGCGCGGCGAGGATTGGGAGAAATGGTGGAAAGACCCTGAAACAAAGTTGGTGCATTTCATCGGCAAGGACAACATCGTGTTCCACTGCATCATTTTCCCGTGTATGTTGAAGGCCTACGGCGACTATGTCATGCCCGAAAACGTGCCCGCCAACGAGTTCCTCAACCTTGAGAATGACAAGATTTCAACCTCTCGCAATTGGGCCGTTTGGCTGCACGAATACTTACAGGAATTTCCTGGAAAACAGGATGTTCTGCGTTACGTCTTGACCGCCAACGCGCCCGAAACCAAGGACAACAACTTCACTTGGAAGGACTATCAAGACCGCAATAACAATGAACTTTTGGCTATCTTCGGCAACTTCGTGAACCGCACTTTGGTTTTGACGCACAAATATTATGAAGGGGCCGTTCCCGCCTTGGCGAACCTCAACGAAGCCGACCAAGCCGCCATCGCCGAGATGAACGCCTACCCGAAGAAAATCGGCCATCTTTTAGATACCTACAAGTTCCGTGAAGGCCTCAACGAACTGATGAACCTGGCCCGCCTCGGCAACAAGTATCTCACTGATAATGAGCCGTGGAAGCAAATCAAGACCGACCCCGAAAGAGTGAAAACGGTGATGGCTGTTTCGTTGCAAATCGTGGCGCACTTGGCTATTTTGAGCGAGCCTTTCCTGCCTTTCAGCGCGAAGAAGTTGCAGCAAATGATTGGTCTCGAAGTGAAAGGTTGGAACGATGCCGAAAACACCGTTTTGTTGCCCGAAGGCCATGTCCTCAACCAGCCCGAATTGCTGTTTGAAAAGGTCGAGGATAGCGTGGTGGCTGCCCAATTGCAAAAACTGGAGGACACCAAGAAGGCCAACCAACTGAATGCTTGGAAGCCTGCTGAGGTAAAGCAAAATGTCACTTTCGACGACTTTATGAAGGTCGATATTCGCGTGGGCACCATCCTCGAATGTCAAAAGGTGCCGAAGGCCGACAAACTCTTGCAGTTCCTCATCGACGATGGTATGAACAAGCGCACCATCGTGAGCGGTATCGCCAAGTATTACACTGAGCCTGAGAAACTTGTGGGCAAGCAGGTGTGCTTCATCGCCAACTTCGAGCCGCGCAAGTTGAAAGGTGTGGTGAGCGAGGGCATGATTCTTTCCGCCGAGGACAAGGACGGTCGCCTTGTGTTGCTCACACCGAGCGATTTGGTTGCGGCGGGGTGCAGTGTAGGTTAGTGTGCAGGGACTCACGTCGCCTGCTTACTGATATGTCACCCCTACGGGGTTCATTGGAAATCGAAATTCTGTTTTAGGCAGGGGTTTACACCTCCTGCCTATTTTCTTTCGTCCCTACGGGACTTTTTTATACTTTTGCAAATCATAAACACCTCATTTCCATGAAAACTAAACATCTTTATTTGGCTCTGCTTCTTTTGGTGTGCTTTGGCTGTGGCGAACAACCATCCGCCACCGAAGAACTTACCACTGACTACCTCCAATACGTCAATCCCATCATCGGGACCAACGGTATGGGGCACACTTTTCCGGGGGCTTGTACGCCCTTCGGCATTGTGCAACTCAGCCCCGACACGGACACTGTGCCGCACAACATTGACGGCAAATACCAGCCGCGCGTGTATGAGTATTGCGCTGGTTATCAGCATAAAGACAGCACCATCGTGGGGTTCAGTCACACCCATTTCAGCGGCACGGGCCATTCCGACTTGGGTGATATTTTGGTGATGCCTGTCACGGGTGAAATCAAATTCAATCCGGGGACGCAAACCGACCCCGATGCGGGTTATCGTTCCCGTTTCAGCCACGAAACCGAGAAAGCTGAGCCCGGCTATTACGAAGTGTTTTTGCAGGATTATGGCATCAAGGCCCAACTGACCGCCACGGAACACGCTGGCATCCACCGCTATACCTTTCCAAAAGGCGAGAACGGAAGCATCATCCTTGACTTGCAGCACGGCATTTACAATTATGACGGAAAGACTTTGTGGGCCAACCTTCGCGTGGAAAATGACACTTTGCTGACTGGCTATCGGATTACAAATGGCTGGGCAAGAACGAATTACACTTATTTCGCCATCAGTTTCAACCAACCCATTGCCGACTATGGCTACCGCGAGTTGCAGAAGCCCAAATACAACGGGATGTGGGGCAAGTTTGATGTCAAGCATAATTTCCCAGAAATGACGGGGCGCAAGATTGTCGCCTATTTCACTTTCAATCAGCCTGAAACTTTGGAGATGAAAGTCGCCCTTTCAGCCACGAGCTCCGAAGGGGCTTTGCGCAACCTTCACGCCGAGACCGATGGACGCTGTTTTGAGCAACTTTTGGCCGAAACCCAAGCCAAATGGAACAAGGAACTATCTATCATTCAAGTAGATGGAACAGAAGACCAAAAGGCGATGCTTTACACTTCGCTCTATCACACGATGATTAATCCGTCCGTCTATATGGACGTGGACGGCCAATATCGCGGTCAATCTTTTGCAGCCGCAGCGCAATGCCGATATGGTGGCTTCGATGCTGAAACACAGCGAGCAAAGCGTCCACGGACTGCTGCCCGTTTGGTCGCATAATGGCAACGAGAACTGGTGTATGATTGGCTATCACGCCGTTTCGGTTTTGGCCGATGCCTACACGAAAGGCGTTGCAAACCAAAAAGATGCGATGTTGAAAGCGATGCAAAGAAGTTCCACCTGCCCGTATTATGTCAACCTTGACGATTATCAGCGGCTCGGCTATGTGCCTTTTGACAAGAACAGAGGCTGCGTTTCGGTGACTTTGGAATATGCATACGACGACTGGGCCATCTACCAAGCCGCGCTGAAGGCTGGAAACCAAGAACTTGCGGAGCAATACAAGCAACGCGCCTCCAATTGGCGCAACACTTTCGACACCCGTTTGGGCTTCGCCCGTCCGAAGATGAGCGACGGCAATTGGAAGGAGCCTTTCAGCCTGTTAGACACTGAGGGTGAGGGCTTTGTGGAAGGCAACTCGTGGGTGTATTCGTTTTATGTGCCGCACGATGTGAAGGGCCTCATCAAGGCGATGGGCGGCGATGCGCAGTTCATCCACAACTTGGACACCTTATTTATTATGCACCTGCCCGCCGAGTTTTTCGAGCACACAGAGGACGTGACCGAAGAGGGCTTGATGGGCTGCTACAACCACGGCAACGAACCTGCGCACCATATCGCCTACCTATACAACTGGACCTCAAAGCCTTACAAGTCGCAATACTGGCTGCGCGAAATCATGAATCGTTTCTACAAAAACAATATCGACGGGCTTTGCGGCAACGATGACTGCGGCCAGATGTCGGCGTGGTACATCTTCTCCGCGATGGGTTTCTACCCCGTTTGTCCGGGCAGCGACCAGTATGTGCTCGGTGCGCCTTATCTGCCTTATCTAAAAGTAAGTTTGGGCAACGGCAAGACCCTCGAAATCAAGGCTCCGGAGGTGAGCGACGAGAACCGCTATGTGCAGAGAGTGACGTTCAACGGGCAGGGAATCAGCCAATTGTATCTGACCCACGCCCAGCTGATGCAAGGCGGGGAACTCGTCTTCGAGATGGGTTCTGAGCCGAATTTGGAGCGTGGTTTGAGGGCGGAGGACAAGCCGTATTCGATGACAAGTGATTAATCCACTAAAAGAGCAAAAATCACTCCGCATAGAAAAAAATCGTACCTTTGCCCCAAAGAAAACCATCCTCAATGAACACTTTCGTCCAATTTGAAGGCAAAAACAGAATCGTTCTGGAAAACAGGAACTCTTTGGAGTGCTATGACAAATGGCCTGCTCCGACAGTTATCTTTGTTGACGGGCCATACGGCATTGGCGGTTTCCTCGGCGACCCGAAAGACACGCGACAACTGCCCGAGGTCTATGCGCCTCATATTGCCGCGTGGTCGAAATATGCCAAGCCCGACACTACATTGTGGTTTTGGGGAACGGAATTGGGATGGGCAAGGATGCACCATTATCTGGAAGTCAACGGATGGGATTATGAACAGACTTTCATTTGGAATAAGGGCATCGGTCACGTCGCCGGTAATGTCAACTCGAAGACCATCAGGCAGGCACCCGTGGTGACGGAAGTCTGCGTCAGATACACGAAAAAGGTGGCGATCGAAAATGCGGATGGAGAATCGCTTGAATTGAGAGACTGGCTGAGGCAAGAATGGAAACGAACAGGAATTCCTTTCAGCAAGACGAATGAGGCTTGTGGCGTAAAGAACGCCGCCACACGAAAGTATTTCACCAACGACGGAATGTGGTATTTTCCACCCGCCAATGCGATGAAAATGATTTCGGACTATGCCAATGCCAATGGCAATCACGAAGGACGGCCTTATTTTGCCATCAATGGGCAAATGATGACCGAGGAACTTTGGGACTCGATGCGGGCCAAGTGGAACCATATCCACGGCTATACCAACGTATGGAACCAGCCCGCATTGCACAGCAGGGAACGGCTGAAAGACACCGAGAGCCATAAGTCGCTGCATTACAATCAAAAACCTATTTCTATCATCGAATACATCATCAAAACCTCTTCCGACCAGAACGATGTGGTTTGGGATCCGTTTGCGGGTTTGGCTACCACCGCTTTGTGTTGCCGCAACCTCAACCGTTCCTGTTATTCTGCCGAAATTTCAGAACGGACTTTCAGAAACGCTTGCAACCGTTTGTCGGAACTTGAACTTATCGCCGTATGAAAACCAACAAACCCATTGTAACAGCAACACTTAAGGAAGCTAAAGAAGGCAAGGCTTTTACCAACATCGAAGGACTATCGGCTTTCAAAGAATCGGATTATGCCATTACTGAAACCGACCATCGTTTTGGTTTGATTGAACGATTGCGGAATGTTGTTTTTCCCTCGTTGCCAGCAGAGTGTTCCATCGAAAACCGCTATTCTGGCATTTTGGCTACCGATTTGTTCAGCCTGAACACGCTACTTGGTTCGATGATTGAAAGCAAGGTGGTGCAATTCCTCAACTCGCACCGCCATCTATGGGACGATGGCCAATGGAACGCCTATCATTTCATCCGCTCCAACGAATCCTTTCCCGATGTTAGGTTGGTGAAAACCAATGATGTGCATAGTGTTGTCCTTGGAATTGAGTTGAAAAGTTGGTTTATCCTTTCAAAAGAGGGCGAACCCTCGTTCCGTTACCGCACGGCTTCAGAGGCTTGCGACATTGGCGATTTGCTTTGCATCATTCCGTGGTATTTAAGTGATGCTGTTTGTGGGAATCCTGTTCTTGCTTCGCCGTGGGTGTATTCGGCCAAAGCAGCCGCCGAAGCCACAAAAAGATATTGGGTTTACGAAAGGCAGACCGAAAAACCGCTCACATTGCACGAAAGGAGATTGGAAGTTCCCGAGGGTGTTAGACCATATATGGAAAATGCCCGCGACAAGACCAACTATAAGCCTTTTAACGATGGCGGCAACAACTTCGGACGATTGGCAAGGACTGGTATTATGTCCGATTTTGTCAACGAAACGCTGATGACGGACATTCTGGGCATCCCCGCCAATAATTGGCGACTTTTTCTAAAAGCCCATACTGATTCCAACTCACTGCAAGACATACAAAAGAAAATCAGCCTCATCACCCGAATACCCAATTCTGAGGAATTCAACCGTTTGTTGGAAGCGTTACGGGATTATGTTGATGCCTTGCCAAAGGTTTAATTCTCTATTTTTGCAAAAATTTTGAACAATGAACATAGCCGCATTGGTTTCGGGGGGAGTGGATAGCTCCGTTGTGGTGCCACTGCTGAAGGAGCAAGGCTACGACCCGCATATCTTCTATATCAAGATTGGGATGGAAGGGAAGGAGGAATTGTCGAGTTGCCCATCGGAGGAGGATATTGAGATAACGACCTATATAGCAAAGAAATACGGTTGCAAATTTGATATTGTCGATTTGCAGCACGAGTATATATTGTCGATTTGCAGCACGAGTATTTCGAGACCGTCGGGAAATACACGATGGAGATGGTGCGCAAGGGCCTCACGCCCAACCCCGATGTGATGTGCAACCGCTGGATCAAACTCGGTGCCTTCGAGGAAAAGGAAGGCCACAACTTCGACAAAATCGCGACGGGACATTACGCCCGCTCGTGGGAGGACGAAAACGGCATCTTCTGGCTCGGCACGGCTGCCGACACCTTCAAGGACCAGACCTATTTCTTGGGTCGCATCACCTACGCGCAACTCTCAAAGGTCATCTTCCCCATCGGCAACATTCCCAAACCCGAGGTGCGCCAATTGGCCGCAAAATACAAATTGCCAAGCGCAGAACGCCACGACAGCCAAGGGATTTGTTTCCTCGGAAAGATTAATTACAACGATTACATCCGCGAGTACCTCGGCGAAATGCCCGGCGACATCGTTGAACTGGAAACGGGCAAGAAATTAGGTCGTCACAGAGGCTTTTGGTTCCACACCATCGGGCAGCGTAAGGGCTTGGGTCTCAGTGGCGGGCCGTGGTTTGTGGTAAAGAAGGACATCCCGAACAATATCGTCTATGTGTCGCAGGGCTACGACCCGATTTCGCAATACACCAACATCATCCCCTTGGGCGACTTGCAACCGATGAACCCTGCCTTGCAGTTCGTTGACGGTCAGCGGGTTCGCTTCAAGATACGGCACCAGCCAGAGTTTACCTACGGGACGTTGCACCTCACGGAGCG